>JADYYL010000347.1 GCA_020853655.1 Deltaproteobacteria bacterium | reverse complement strand
TTCAACGAGTCCGCGAGAGGATTCGATCGCAGCGGAAGAGTGGTCGAGCGAATCTCGGAAGGAAGAACGACAAAAGGATCCCGAGCGTAACGAGAGAGTGCCCACGCGGCTCCGAGCGTTGGAGCAATCCCAACACGAGATTGAATACCAAACCCAGCCAACTCCGCTCGAATCCTTTCTCCCAACACCTGCTCTCCGCCAAAGAGTCTTTGGCATCCCGTGATATCGAAGTTCAGACCGGTGAAGCGAGAATCGAAGACGAGGTCCTCTTTCTTTCGCGCAGAATCGATCGCCACAATCGGGGAAAAACGATATCCCCACAGTGCAAGCTGATGTAACGCTTGACGCTCCCGCTCGATTTCAAATGGGAAGAAGAGCGCCGTTGGGACACGTGCTTTCATATCCGCGGCAACCATACCTGGACGAATTCGGGGGAGCGACGGAACGGAGGAGCTCCGAGCGACCACGTCTTTTCCGCGCGACATGACGGTCAGAACGAAAGGACACCGTTCATCGTCGGACTCTCCGTTCTTCCTCCGCTCGTTCCGCAATAGATCCGTCGACAGTTCTGGAAGAAACAACGACAAAACTCTTCGATCCATAACGGCCGCTCTTCCATTCACACATCCATTTCGCTCCTTCTCCAAGACCGCGGGCGCGAAGGAGTTCGAGAGAAAAAACAAAGGCTCGATTCGAGCGCTGCGGTGGACCGACGGCGGAAGAGATGCGCCATTTTGTTTGTGCCACGGAGGGTTGTTCGATCTCCCAGGGAGGTCGGATCAAGAGAAAGAGGGCGTTACTCTCTCCGGCGGCAAGTTGAAGACGGCGACTTGCCGCAAAAGGGATATAACTTCCATCGGCAACGATGGCCCCAACGCCACGAGAGCGAAGAGACTCTATCGTGCTCCAGAGTCGCTGCTCTTTGTCGGCGGGATCGATAAAAAAACATCTCTTGCCCCACTCCCACCCCGGAAGGAAGCGGCGGATATCCTCCAACACATGAGGAGAGGGAAAACATCGTCGCCCGATCCACAGCGCGATTCCTGAACGGCTCCGTTGGATCTTCCGCGCGACCAGCAGCGACGGGATGAAACACGGAGCAACCCATCGCTTGCGATTGCGAGTGATCTCGGGAGCTGAGAATGCGAATTCATGAATCGCGTGAAGAGAAAGTCCTCCTGCCGGCAGCGTCGAATCGATTTCAGGAATATCGAACGCGACGCTGGCAAGATGTCCGCTCTCACTTCGCTTCTCTTCGGTAGAGCTGGAAGGTTCCTCTCCACGCCAGATCCGTCCCTCCGCCAACAGTTCGATGAATGAGGAGGGAAGTTGCGGGCGCAACGGCGCGGCGGACGAAGAGCCTTCCGAGGAATTCTCGACGATTTTCGTTCTCTTTGCGATTCTCATCATCAAGCGTGCTCCTGCGTCGACCCTCTTGTATGAGGAAGGATCGCGGCGATCTGTTTCTAGTTTTTTTCTATATCAAAAAAGAAAGACAATCTACCCCTCGCCCTTTCAAGGAGAGGGTGGAGAAGGGATAACCAGGACAGAACGAGACGAGGGGCGTGGCTTAAAGACGAGATGACGTCGCCCCGGAACCACAATAGGTTTGAAAACCAATCTGGACGGGTTGAGCGGAAAGGAAGAATAGAACGAGCTGACCAGTCACTTTGGATGAGCAGGGTCGTGAAACCTTGCTCGAGCGACGGTGAAGAATCGGCGGCTCAAGTAAAGTTGATAGATTCAACTCTCGAGAACTCTTATGAAAGCTCCCCTCATTGGACTGACGACTCGCGAGCATCTCCCGAGCGAGGACTCGATTCCTTACGTCTGTACCCGCAAAGCCTACATCGACTCGATCGTGGAAGCAGGTGGCGCGCCGATCCTCATTCCCCACACCCTCCGCGGGAACCACCTGCGACGCGTCTTCGATCTGCTCGACGGAATCGTTTTGACCGGAGGTGAAGATGTCGACCCTCGACACTACAACCACCCTCCGCATCCCAAACTCGGAGCGGTCAGCGCGGAACGAGATGCCTGCGAAATACAGCTCATCGAATGGGCGCTGACCGAACACACTCCGCTGCTCGCGATCTGCCGAGGCCTCCAGATTCTCAATGTGGCACTCGGTGGAACGCTATACCAAGACCTTGAAGCGGAGCACCGATTGCCCACGCTCCATCGCCAAGGCGAATGGGAGGAGATCGTTCATTCATTGACGATTGAACCGCAATCGCAACTCGCCGCGATCCTCGGCACCACAACGATCGGCACAAACTCACTCCATCACCAAGCAATCCGTGATCTCTCACCGAAACTCCGAGCCGTCGCGACCACCGACGATGAATTGATTGAGGGTGTCGAAGTGGTCGGCGAACGGTTTGCAATCGGAGTGCAAGCACATCCCGAAGTTCTCTGGCCTACTGTGGAACCGCGATGGCTCAATCTCTTCCGAGAATTCGTGCAGGCGACCAAAGAGGCTGGAAGCGAAGTCGCGCGTGAGTATCAAGCACTTCAACCGTATCGACCTTGATCATTCGCCTGTCGGCGCCAAGCCCGAAACGCCCTCGACTCCGCAGAGAATCAAAGCTTCTCGAGCGCCGCGCGATTTGCTTCCGGGAATGGGTGATGCAGAAGCTCCTCGAGCGAGATCCACTTGATCGCGTCGTGGTCGAGCGCCTTCGGCTTCCCTCTCAATATTTGGCATCGACAGAAGTGGAGACGGAATCGCCCGCGTTGATTTGAATACTCCACCTTGAAAAATGCCGGTCGAACCGCGACCTCAATCCCAAGCTCTTCTCGCAGTTCACGCTTCAAGCAGGCTCGAATGTCCTCCCCTTTCTCTCTTTTGCCGCCGGGAAACTCCCAGTTTCCTCCCCTGTCGGCGTGACGCTTGGCGATCAGATATTTCCCATCGCGATGGATACATCCCACGCCGACGTCGATCGCGGGCTTATTCCGCGGGGCCGGCAAGTGAACGACAACTGGGAGCGCCCCGGTGCCAAACGCGACACAGAAACGATTCAGCGGGCAACGAGCACAAAGAGGGGTGCGTGCTTTACAGACCATCGCACCGAGATCCATCAGCGCGTGATTCAGGTTACCATTGCGCGCTCCTGCAAAAAGCGCCTCCGCGGCGAGGGGGAGGTCCTCGCCCCCTACGCCGAACACGCGCCCGATGACTCGACGAAGATTTGTATCGAGTGCCGGAAGAGGTTTGCCGTATGCGAAGCTCATAATGGCCCGGGCCGTGTAAGGACCGATCCCGGGCAGTGATTCAAGACTCTCCAGGTTGGCGGGAACGCGCCCCCGATGGTGCAAGCGCATGAGCTTGGCGGCCGCGAGCATATTCCGACCCCGAGAGTAGTATCCGAGCCCTCGCCAGACTGGCAGCAACTGACGCCACGTCGCAGAGGCGAGTGACGACAGCGTGGGGAATCGAGAGAGGAACCGAACGTAGTACTCAGTGACCCGTTCCGCCTGAGTCTGCTGCAACAACACCTCTGACACCCAGATACGATAAGGGTCCGTCGTCCCCCTCCAAGGCAAATCCCGACGGGAGAGCCGATACCAACGCATCAGCGATCTCCGCACGGCAGTCGCGGCCAAGTCAGAGGGGACGCCCTCGCAAAGGCGCTTGAATCTCACCGATTTCTTGCCGTCATTTTTTCGACCAGAGCCCATGCCGGAAGCCTAGAGCGTGTTATGCACTTTTTCCTCGTCGCAAGAAGCTGAGAGCGGGAGCAGATGCGAGGAGGGTGCCGGAGCGAGCGCGGAGGCGGCCTGAAGGCCGTTGAGCACTCGCGACAAACCCGACGACGCAGATGCTTCCGATATCAGATTCGCAGCAGGGGAAAAGTGCATAACACGCTCTAGCCCAAAAGCCTGTTTCGTCCAAAAGTTCGGAGGGTTTAGCGCCGGTGCCGGGTGGGCTGCAACAGATCGCCGATTATGCTACTTACCTCAGCGTCGAATGGTATCGAGAGCGGTTTTCAGCCGACTCGTGGAGCGCTCCATAATCCGGTCGCTTGGTAACCCCGGCGGCTCTATGTAGCCTAACCATTTCGACATGCTCCGAAACGGAAAGTTGACGGGGCTGCAAAACGACACCTCCAGTAACGAAGATCAGGGGCTATGGGTTCAGGAAAATCGCGGAAGTTCGCAGGTACGCCGGTCGAAGATAAGTTTGTCGCCGATTCATTCCGACGTTGGGGATATCTTCAAGCGGACCTTGAACCTTGGGGTCGGATACCGAAGTTCCCCCACCGAGATCTCGATGAGGCGACCGGGCCAGACGCGGAGCGTTTCCGAACATTGTACTGCGGGAAGATCGGCGCGGAGTTCATGCACATTCCCTTCTCCGATCGAACGGACTGGCTTGTGAACGAGCTGGAATCCGCCCCCGAGAAAGTGGACTCTGAGTACCTTCTCAAGCGCACTCTCGAAGCAGAGCTCTTCGAAAAATTTCTGCATACTCGATATGTCGGCGTGAAACGATTCTCGCTCGAAGGGCTCGGAGCAATGATTCCCCTCTTCGATTCCATTCTTGATTCGCTTGCGAGCGACGGCGTGGAGACCGCCATTGTTGCCATGGCGCATCGTGGCCGGCTCACCGCCATGCACAGTGTCTTTCAATCGTCCGCGCAGAATATTTTCTCGTGCTTCGAAGACGTCGATCCAGAGAGCGCGTTCGGTGCTGGCGATGTGAAATATCACCGTGGTGCGACCGGGACCTATACCACCCACTCAGGCAAGACGATTCGGGTCCACCTCGCGTCCAATCCGAGTCATCTGGAGGCCGTCAATCCAGTGGTCATGGGACGAGTCAAAGCTCGTCAGGAACGGCTGGGGGACAAAGAAGGCAAGAAGGTCGTTGCCATCCTCGTCCATGGTGATTCCGCTTTTGCAGGACAAGGTCCGGTGGCGGAAGCGTTGAACTTGGCGGAAGTCGACGGCTTCCATATCGGCGGAACCGTCCATATCATCGCGAACAATCTCGTCGGCTTCACTGCCACCCCAAAGGCGTATAGCTCGACACGCTACGCGACGGACATCGCAAAGCGATTGACGATTCCGATTTTCCACGTCAACGGAGAAAGCCTCGCCAACGTCGCGCGTTGCGGCAAAATCGCATCGCGTTACAGAACGGCGTTCAAGAGCGACGTCGTGATCGACTTGATTGGCTATCGACGATTTGGCCATAACGAAGGGGATGACCCGACGTTTACCCTCCCCCTCCTCTACGAAAAGATCGAGAAGCACCCGTATCTCTACCAACTTTACGCAAAGGAGATCGGCTACGCGGAGAAGGACCTCAAGAAGCTCGAGGACGACTTCTTTGAGAAGCTCACTGGCGAGCGCGAAAAGGCGCAGGCCATGACGAAGAAGGCGTCTTTCTTCCAGCTTCCTGATTACTGGAACGGCTTCGTCGGTGGTGACTACGATCCTTCATTCGAAGTGCCCACCGCGATATCGGCCGAACTGCTGAAAGAGCTGTCAACAGCACTGACCAGCTACCCGAAAGGATTTAACGTCCATCCGAAACTCGCGAAGTTTATCGAGGGTCGGAAGGAGATGGCGGAAGGGAAGAAGCCGGTTGATTGGGGAATGGCAGAAGGCCTCGCCTTCGCTTCGCTTCTCGTTGAGGGCAAGCCAGTCCGAGTCTCCGGCCAAGATTGCCGCCGCGGAACATTCAGCCATCGCCAGTCGGTGCTGGTCGACTCAAAAACGGGCGATGAATATTACCCGCTGAATAACCTCGGCAAGAAGCAGGCGCGCTATTCGGTCTACGACTCAATCTTGTCCGAAGCGGCCGTCATGGGATTCGAGTATGGATTTACCCGAGACTACCCAGAAGCCCTCGTTTGTTGGGAAGCGCAGTTCGGTGACTTCGCGAATGGTGCGCAGGTCTACATCGATCAGTTCATCTCGGCCGGCGAAGACAAGTGGGGATTGCTTTCAGGACTCGTCCTCTTGCTTCCGCACGGCTTCGAAGGGCTAGGCCCCGAGCATTCGAGCGCACGGCTGGAGCGTTTTCTTCAGCTTTGCGGAGAAGACAACATGCAGGTCGCGCAGCCATCGACCGCGGCGCAGCATTTCCATCTGTTGCGTCGACAAGCGCTCCGCACATGGCGGAAGCCCCTGGTCGTCATGACCCCGAAGAGTTTGCTTCGGGCACCGAGTGCATGCTCGCCGCTTTCCGAACTCACTGATGGTTCGTTCCAAACGGTGTTGCGCGATCACGATCGCTACCACCATGCCGAGCGTTTGCTGCTTTGCTCGGGGAAGATCGCGCACGAGCTTCGAGCCGAGAGAGAGAAGCGCGGGGACAACAACACCGCGATCGTTTGCCTCGAGCAGCTCTATCCATTCCCCGAGGCAGAGCTCGCGGACGTGCTGGATACCTATACCCGCGCGAAGAATATCGTGTGGGTTCAGGAAGAGCCGGCAAACATGGGTGCGCTGAGCTTCGTCCGTCCGTATCTCGAACAGCTCGCAGATGTTCGAAAGGTATCGACCGTGCGGCGTTCAGAGAGCGCAAGCCCCGCGACCGGTTCGCACAAAGCTCACGAACTCGAACAGCGAGCGATTATCAAACTCGCCTTTAGTCACGGCGGATGAGATCGAAAACTCTTCAACGTTCGAAGAGGCCCTTGAAGAATCTGTACCTCGACCGATCGGAGACCCCGATCGGTCCCTTTCTCATCGCCGTTTCGGAGTTCGGCGTCGTCGCCATCATTCAAGAGCGAAAGCGCTCTGAGCACCTCGAACGGCTCCGGCGGGACTTTGACCTTCAGCGCTCCCTCCCTCCTCCGGGCCCCGCTTCACAGCACATGCGCGCGATCCTCCGCGCACTCTCACGCTACTCAGCCGGCAAACGCGAGACGTTCGAGAGCGTCACACTCGATCTGCGTGGAACGCCTTTCCAGCTTCAGGCATGGCGAGCACTGAGGAAGGTCGATTATGGCGAGACCATCTCCTACGGCTCCCTCGCTCAGCGATTGGGCACCAAGGGGGCTCGCGCCATTGGTAACGCGTGTGGCCGAAACCCTGTCCCAATCGTTGTACCGTGTCATCGAGTGATCGCAAGTGACGGGCGCATTGGTGGTTTCGGGCTCGGCTTGGATCATAAACGGAGCCTTCTCAAACTTGAGGGCGTCCAACTTCTTGAGCGGGTCGACGAACTTCTGACGTCTGATTCTCACTATGAAAAAAGTATTCGTTTCTCCTACTCCCTGGGAAGCACATCACGTTCGGAACATTCTTGACGCGGATGGCATTGCCGCGCGTATCCACAACGAGAACATCCGGAGCGCTGCCGGCGAGATTCCTTCGATGGAATGCTATCCGGAGGTATGGGTCCTCGACGAAGCAAAAGTCGAGCGGGCAGAGCGGCTCATTGCAGATTTTCAGTCGCAGACGAGTTGTGTCAGCGGAAGCGGATGGACATGTGAGCGATGTCACGAGGCGATTGGGCCGCAGTTCACGCAGTGCTGGAACTGCGGCGCCGAACGCCCATTGTAAAACAAGGGAAACGCCGGGCTCGCGTGCGGCTACGGGGGCGTGATGAGCTGCTCTATGCGTTCAGCGACTGATTCCCAATCAGCGCGGTCGCAGATAATCATGTCGGCATTCGAAGCGCTTGGCGCGCAATACGTTTGATACATCGGCTCTACCGTCACCGCCCACTGACTGCGAACAGAGTCCTCAGTGCGTCCTCGCTCTCGAATATCTCTTTCAAGCCGCCTGGCAAACCGCACTTCCGGAGCCGCGTCGAGAAACACCTTGAAATCCATCAGTTCGACCAGTCGCGGATCATGTAAAGCAAGGATCCCCTCTATGATGAGGAGCCGAGATGGCCGCACATCCAAGAACTCACCTTTTCGATCGTGACGTGCAAAGTCATACACGGGCACCGAAATACTCTCTGCGCGGAGTAAGGATTGCACGTGGTCATACAGGAGGTCGAAGTCCAGCGCCTCCGGCGCATCGAAGTTGAGCCCGCACCGTTCTTCGTATGAGAGATGCGACTGGACTCGATAATAAGAATCGAATGCGATCATCTCGGCTCCCCTCGGCCGACAACGTTCGAGCAACGTCCTCGCCAGATTCGTTTTTCCACTCGCCGTTCCTCCCCCGAGGCCGATCACGACACAGAGAGGCAGAATGGGCGATAAACTCTGTTTATGATCTTCGTGCGGTGCCAAACCAACTCGTTTGATGTCGAGAGATTTCAGCATCTCTGGCCGGTTGCTGGAGATTCCAGCAGATTCTTGTTAAGACCGTCCTCGATGCACAATCGAGATTACCTACCACGGAGTTATGCCGCGTGCACAGCGGTGCTCGGGGCGCTCGCTGTTGTCGCGGGCGCATTCGGGGCTCATGCCCTCCGCGATCGAATCGACCCTCGGCTCTTCGACGCGTTCGAGAAAGGCGTTTTTTATCATCTCTTCCATGTGCTCGTATTGTTGTTCCTTCTCTCAGCAGAGCGCGCATCACTGCTCTCCCATCGCGATGCTCGGAACGCCTTTCATGGGTTCCTCATCGGGATTGGATTATTCAGCGGCTCGCTCTACCTCCTCGCGCTGACGGGTTTTCGCCCACTCGGAATGGTCACCCCGTTCGGAGGTACGGCCTTCATCATCACTTGGGCATTCCTCGCGCGCGCCTTCATGCGAAGTGAGACTTCGAGATGAGCGGTCACCCCCCCGAAGGACTCTTTGATTTCGAGGCGGCGGCAAAGCTTCCGACAAATATCCTATTCGGAACGAGCTCTTGGAACTACCCCGGCTGGATGGGAACGGTGTATCGAGAGCACTACAAGGACGAGAAAGATCTGCGGGCGAGATCGTTAATCGAGTACTCGCAGTTTCCTTGGTTTCGCACGGTTGGGATCGATAGCTCGTTTTACGGTCCACCGGCGCTTTCGACACTCACTCGATATGCCAGCCAGGTTCCAGCGGATTTCGAATGGTGCACAAAGGTCTGGGATACCATTACGATTCCGCGCTTCCCAAAAATCGATCGCTATAAGGATCGCGCCGGACAGGTCAACGCAACGTTCCTCGATCCTCAGGCGTTCACCTCTCGAGTCGCGGCGGCGTTCTCACATGATGAGATTCGGCAGCATACCGGAGTGTTTATCCTCCAATTTCCGCGAATAACATTCGATCAGGACCTATCGCCTCAGACCTTCCTCGAGCGACTGGGTGCATTTCTGGGGTCGATCCCGACGGACTTTCGATACGCGGTAGAGCTCCGAAACGAGTCGCTCCTTATCCCGGAGTACTTCGAGGTGCTCAACGCACACGGCGTAACACACTGCTTCAATCATTGGAGTCAGATGCCTCCACTCCATGTGCAGATGACCTCCTCCGCCAACGCGGGGGGATTGAGTGCGCCATTTTATGTCGCTCGCATCCTCACCCCGCTGGGGATGAAGTACGAAGATGCCGTTCGAAGATTTCAACCGTACGAATATCTGCAGGCTCCCATCCCGCACATGCGCGCCGATCTTATACGCCTTGCCCGTCGCGGACTCGAGAAGAACGTCAAGGTTTACATACTCGTCAACAATCGCTCGGAAGGGTATGCGCCCGGAACCATTGATTCCGTCGGACGCGAACTCGTTCGGTCGCTGGAGGTACAGTGACCCAGTCCCAGACGAAGACTCAGTCTCGTTCAAAGAAGCGCACAACACCGGGCGAGCCGTCGAAGGCACAGAAGGTCTACGATCGCCTCCGTGCCCTCCACCCCGACGCGCATATTGAACTCGACTTCACGACGCCTCTCGATCTGTTGGTTGCCACGATTCTATCCGCGCAGTGCACAGATGCGCGTGTGAATATTGTGACGCGCGAACTGTTTCGACGGGCGCGGACACCAGATGACTACTTGGGGCTCGGCACAGACCAGCTCGAAGCGATCATTCAATCGGCCGGGTTCTATCGGCAGAAAGCGAAGAGCATTCTGGGCACGATGCGGAAAATTCGCGACGACTTTCACGGCGAGATTCCCCGCTCGATGGAAGAACTCGTCCAACTACCGGGGGTTGGCAGAAAGACGGCGAACGTCGTTTTGGGCAACGCATTCGACACACCTGGGCTGCCAGTCGACACCCACGTCACCCGACTCTCTCTCCGCCTTGGACTGACACAGAGCGAAGATCCGGTCACTATCGAAGCGGAGCTTCAGCAAGTACTCTCTCCCGTCGATTGGACTATGTTCAGTCACACCCTCATTTTTCACGGTCGCCGAGTCTGCAAGGCCCGGCGGCCCGAATGCGCGCGGTGCAACGCGACCGATTTGTGTTTGTATTACCAAACAGCGGAAGATGCGGTCATCGCCGACCGGAAGAAAGCTCGAGCACGGACTCAACATGAAGGAACTTGATTCGATTCACCATTTGACGATTCACGTGAGCGATGTTGCACGCGCGGTGCGTTGGTACTCAACAAGCTTTCACTGTGACGTGGTGCTCGAGGAACCGACTTTTGCGGAGTTGCGTTTCGAGAACTTGCTTCTGCGACTGTGCCTCCCGAGTCAGGAGCCCCAGCATATCGGCTTCGAACGGGAGGACGCCGCCTCCTTCGGAGTCCTCGGCGCGGGCCGTAATGGTCGGCGTTCACTGTATCTCGCGGATCCAACAGGGAATGTCGTGGAGCTTATCGAGGATTCAGAATGACGAGGCGTAAGATAATCGTCACCGGTGGAACCGGACTCGTTGGTCGCGCGCTCGTTGCCGCGCTGTCGCCGACCTACGATATCCGCGTTCTGAGCAGATCCGCGAAAACACCCCATTCTATCCGCTGGGATCCCGCTCGAGGGGAGGTTGACCTCCGCGAGCTCGAAGGCGCGTTCGCCGTTGTTCATCTCGCCGGCGAGAACATCGCCGCGCTCCGCTGGACGAAATCGAAGAAGAACCGAATTCTTCGAAGTCGAGTGGACGGCACGCGCTTTCTTGTCGACACACTTGCGAAGCTATCCGCCAAGCCTGAGGTGCTCATCGCTTCATCGGCGAATGGTTACTACGGCAGTCAACGAGCAGAGATGCTCGCGGAGACCTCACCACCTGGGACGGGCTTCCTGAGTGACGTCTGTGTCGCATGGGAACGAGAAGCAGCTCGGGCGCGAGACCTGGGCGTTCGTGTGGTGCATCTTCGCACGGGACTCGTGCTCTCTCGTGATGGAGGAGCGCTCCCCCCAATGCTTCTGCCGTTTCGACTCGGCCTCGGAGGTCGAATTGGGAGCGGGAAACAGTTCGTGAGCTGGATCCATATGGCAGACCTCGTGCGCTCGATACAGTTTTTGCTGGAGGCACCCATCGACGGAGCCATCAACGCCGTCGCGCCGGAGCCGGTGACGAACAACGAGCTCACTCGAACCCTCGCCACAATCTTGCGAAGACCGGCACTCTTGCCAGTGCCGAGTTTTGCGCTCCGATTTGCACTAGGCGAGATGGGGACAACGCTACTCCTCGCGAGCATCCGTGCCGTTCCAGAACGCCTCCTCAGCGAAGGCTTTCAGTTTCACTATCCCACGCTCGAGCACGCGCTCAGGGGCCTATTGTCTCGCGGCACGCGCTAGATTCTTCTGTGGGCGTTTCGGTGGGACATCCAGAAATTCCCGGATGAGCGTGGTGAGTTCGGAGGAAACAAACTCCGTATCGTGGGAGACCTCCCCTCGCGTCTCTCGACGCCATGCATTCGGTATCGCCTGGGAGATCGTATCCGCCTGCGCTCGAACGAAGCTGTCCGCCGAGGGGGTCGTCACGATCAATGCGGGGCAGCGGACCCGGTGGAGATACGGTCGCGAGTCGAAACTCGTCGAAGAGGAACGCATGGGGAGTCCGAGTGGAAGAAATCGCTCGATCCTATCGACCATTCGCACGAACCTTGATGGAGCGAGCCTCGTCGTGGCATTCACCAGGATCACACGGCGAACAATACGTGGGAACACAATCGCGACTGCCTGGGCTACGTTTGCCCCACGCCCGATCCCCACAAGCGTGACGCGCTTGAAATCTTTTGAAAGGAACTGTTGCTCGATCAGCTCGGCATACTGCTCGACGTGTCCGGACTCCACTCCCTGGCCGACGACGGCGTAGGTCTTTTCTCCCGGTGCAATCTCTTCTCGCAACCGAACGCGACCGGCATCGATATCTGTGACGTCTGGAATGAGGAGAATAACCGAGGATTGCTCGGGCGACTCCACGCAGGGAACAAGTGTGAGCGATTTGGCTCCAACGTCAACAGTGACGGAACCGGGTGCTGCAGTTGCCACCGCGGCGGAGGATGATGAGGCCTGGGTCGACATGGCTACTCGTTGAGATATTTCGAAGTCATTCACGAAATCCCCTTACCGGGGAGACGCAACCGACAAAACGCAGCGTGTACTGCGCGTTTCATCCGTCGCAGAACGACGCGGCAACGCGGGCTGCACTGAGGATGCTTTCTACCACATTCTGAGGTTCGGAGGCTATTCGAGCGGAGTTGCGTTCCCGCTCTAGCACGGATGAACGCGCGAGATGTTCACTCCGCGAAGTTTGATACCAGATGCGACCTTCCGCGGACGCTCCGCACGAGCCACCCATTCAGCGCGCTCGGCTCACTCGACTCGAGTCGAACAACCCCGCTTGTCCGACTGAGGTCGGAAAGATCGACTTCGACGCTCCCCTCTGCGGGGACTTCAGCGACGACACCGCGAGCAAAGACCGCCCCTGACGTTACTCGACGTCCCTTCGGAGCCGATACGGTCGTCGGTCGTTGGACGTCGTAAGTGATGGAGATGGGTGACGCACTGTTATTCATGAGTATCAGCTTCACCCCGCCTTTCACGGCGCCCGATATTCCAGCGTGGAGCACCATCCCCTGAGACTCCATAACACCGAGGTCGAAGAACCCCGTCACCTTGAGCGGAGTCGAGGTAATGGCGTGCGTCACATAGGCGACCACACTGGACGGAGACGCGCCCTGGATGACGATCGAACCTCGCTTCCCCGGACCAACGCGTGAGGCGACGACGATTTCACCCGTGGCACGCGGTGCCAACGTGAGTGTCTCGCTTGCGATCGGCCCCTGGCTCCCATCGCGGTAAATAAGCGAGATGTTCAGCGCCTGATCGGTGGTGTTGGCAATGCTGAGGAGTTCGCCTCCAGTGGCCGTATCCATCGCGACGTGCTGCGCCGAACCGGATCCCACTCCACCTTCAACAACGGAGACACCTTCAAACACCTTCCGGTTCTTAACGAGTTGCGTCACGGTGCGAATGTTGCGGAGCAACACGGCATCGACGCCAGCGTCTGGGATCCACTGAGCAGAGCCTACGCGATCATTCCCGACGCGGGTGAGCTGCAGAGAGTACGAAGCCGCTGGGGCGAGACGCAGCGTCGTAATCTTCGCGACGGCTCCTGCGGCACCTCTCAGCACAAGTCGACCCGGAAGCGCTCGCGAAGACAGATTGGAGAGAATCAAACGGTTGGACACTCCATTGATACGAGCGCCGTTGGCGAGACTAAGGCTGAAATTCAGCGGAACGGACTGCCCCCCGCGCGATCCTGAGGACAGCGGACTCTGCAAGGTCCTTCCCTCCTCTCGCGTCACTAATCCGCCGAGCAACGCGCCTTGCGGACCATCATGCGAGACGCAGATCATACCCGTCGCTTCTCGAGCGGCGCGAACAGAGTTTGTAAAACTCATGTTGCAGCCGTTCTGCGGATTGATCACGCATCGCGTTTCTGAAAGCTTCTTTCCCGCACCAGAGTAGGAAATCGCGCGCGCATTCAGTGCCAGCGAGTGAACATTGCGCAGCTCAAGCGACGCAGTGATCGTCTTCGTCGCAGTGCGCCGCTCCCAAGAAGCGCAGGAGAGAGCTCCGAGCGCGCGCCGGAAGCTGCCTCGATCGAGCGGATTCGTCCCGTCGTTGAGTTCGGCACCGTCATCGATTCCGTCGTCGTCGGAGTCAGCGTCATTCGGATTGGTGCCCAAGTTCGCTTCGTCAGTATCGCTGATTCCATCGCCGTCGCTGTCAGCTGCGCGCGGCTCAGGGGTCGGATCTGGTGTGGGACCAGGGGTAGGACTTGGCGTCGGGCTTGGTGGTGGCGGGTTCGGTCCCCCGCCGCCC
>JADYYL010000346.1 GCA_020853655.1 Deltaproteobacteria bacterium | reverse complement strand
GAGTCCGCGACTTGCCAACCTAGAATCAAAAGACCGCCAAAAACTGCACACGATGTCAGCGCGCGCTGTGCGCTACTTTTGCCGGTGATGGCCGGAATGAGCGTGACGATGGCAACGAGCACGAAGGGGACGAGCAGCATGAGCGAGCCTGCTTTTGCAAACTCGAGCCACTTCAGCGTGGCAGGTGCGGTCTCAGATTGAGCTGCGGCGGTCGAGGCGGCGAAGAACCACATCGCGAGCATGGTGCTCGTGAGACGGCTCGGAGCGCGACGATGAATATGAGATACGGAAGTATGGAGAGTCATAGATGCTCAGAAGTGGTGCGTCTTGTTATGGGAGCACCTTGAAAATGGTCGCACGGACTGCGTAGAGTATCCCTCCCCCCCCGGCTTATGCTCCGCGCAGTCCGGACTTGGATATCATCGGGATGGGAGGGGGACGACTCCCCTACATTGGTTTCGATTGCACGGCTCTGGTATAGTTTCGCTCTCTACGACAAAGCCTCGATCGCTTTGGCTCTCTCCTCCATATGTTTGGGCAGTTGAACGCGGGAACATTCCCGTGCAAGCGCTGATTCAGCGCATTGCTTCAATCATGTCGATTGAAGGTTTTGACTGGAGAGTGCATTGTCGAATGCCGCGTACGATGACAGATCCGACCCGCTAAGACCCTCGCAGCTTCTCGGCTTTGCCACGAAGCTTGTGACCGATGCCAACCTTCGACGAGTCGCAGTGTTTCCCAAGGATTCGCCGGTTGTCGATTGGCTGAATGCCGAGTTCACGACGAGTGACCGGCCGACGCCCCCGAAGTCTGATGCAGGCCCTCTGTTGTTCCGCCCCGACGCCGGCCTCGCGTCGTCAGCGGAGGTGCTCCGATTCGCCGAATCGAGACCGACCGGCATCGTGCTCGGTCCCGACCGGATGTTCCACGCGACCTACCGTGCGGGCTCTCCGAAGCCCGCAGTCAAGGTCCGATTCCTCGCACTGCCGTTCGATTCTGTGGGCGACGGCGAGGCGCACTACCCCTTCGTGTCGCGCGAAGACGGAAAGATGATCGTCCCGATGATCGATATGCCTCGTCTGAACGGCCGGGCCTTCTCGGACAAGGAGCTTCGTCGGCTCGGACTGGAGTTCATCACCGATCCCTCTGGAGCGCCGCTCGAATACGTGGCGCTCTGGCTCGCCAGCCGGAGTGTCCTCCTCCTCACGCGCGCGGCGCTGGGGTTGGAGGAGTATCAGCCGGGAGTGCCGTATGCCTGGCAGTTCAAGGGCGTCGGTACGAAGCGGTATCGCTTCCACTTGGTCGGCCGTAAGGCAGCCACGGACGGCAACACGAACCCGAAGGACGTTCTGCTCCAGGGGGTACAGTTCGAGTCGATCCGTTCCAGTCGCTTCGGGCATCGCGCTGAGTATGACGGCGTCTCGGGGATTCTTCTGGACATCGTTCACGCTCCGGACTCCCCCGCGCCCGAAGGTGCATACATGCCGGATGAGGCGGAGGAGAGGTATCGTCTCCTCCGACGTGGCGGAACGCTGACTGCGCGCTGTCCAGTGGCGACGGCACGGCTGCTTCGCCGCGATGACTCAAGCGGAGTGGATTTGACCGGGATGCTCGCCGAACAGCTGGTCGTGCCCTGTGAGGCGTGGATCGATGCACCGTCGACTCTTCGACTCAGTGACATCATTTCGCGCGGAGGAGAGAAGGTCAGTGCGGAAATGCATTTCCTCGGCACGGCGCTTGCCCTTGCGGAGGTCTTCGACATCGAGCGTGGACAGTTCGGGCTCGAGGCCGAGTGCGCCCGTGATTCTCTCGAGAGGATCGTCACACGATGCGGCGCGAATGCTAGGAGTGCGCTTGGCGCCAAGCTCACAATCGCCTGGAATTGGAATCTGGCGGCGAACATCACCTGGGGAGGTGCAGCTCTCGATTACGGGGACTATCGACCGGCGTGGTGGGGCGAATTCGGCTCGCTCGTTTACGCCCACCTCGTCGTGCTCTTCCATCTCTGTACGGCGCTCGGGTCGCATCCGAGTACGATCTGGACGAGCTCATCGTTCGGCGGTCTGTTCTTCAGAGCGTTCCTCAACGGCGATGCTGCCCGACGAGCCTCCGAGGTCGCCCGGATACACATGGGGGACGTGGGGGCCAGCAGCGAGGACGATGAAGGGCCGGACCAAAGCATCGCCGCCATCGCCGCGTATGCGGTGACGGAGTGGATGCTCAGCCGATCCTCAACGGTCTGGGGTGAAAGGGAGATCACCATCGATGCGCGAGGTCTGATCGAGCATTTCTCGACGCACTACCCGACTCTCGTGAAGTCACCGTCGGCCGCCGAGCTGCGATATCTGGTAGCCTGCGGTCGTCAAGAGACGGTAGAGGCAGTCGCGTTGCAACTGCTGCCGACCTACCTGTTCGAGACGGTGCTCGCGAACTTCAATTCGCTGACATCAGGAAGGAGGAATGCGAAACCGCCAGTCAGCGAGTATCACCGCTAGCCGATTGTGGACGGTCGCCTTTGGGCCGTCCACAAACGTTTTTCAAAGGTTCCGTACGATGAAGCAATGCTCTGAATGAACGCCTCCCGGATCGTTTTCCCGGATCCCCGCTCCCCCAGGGGGCGTGATCCGCTTGGCGCTGCGCAGAGTGCTTGAGAGAGAGGGGGATTGACGGGAGAGGCTCGCTTAGTTGTCGCCACGTGGGCTGGGGGCGTCTCACGCAAGGTGAATTCGCGAGATCGCTGGAGGAGGTTCGGGAGAGACGTCAATTCGAGCGTCGATACGCACGCTGCGCGCGGACTTAATTTAATCTGCTTAACGCTGCGCAGAGACTCCGAGAAAAGACGGGGGGAAGGAAAGGCGGGGGGGAAGAGACCACCGGCACGGAGCGCGGCTCGATCCTTTAAGACCGTCTACCGATTTCCGGACGAGGCGCCTCCCTGGCAACGGCGGGGTCAATCTATTCGATCGACAGGCTCTGGACACGAGAATCGCGCGCCAGATGCGAGGATGGTCATGTCTCTTGGTGGCTGTTAACCTCTTAGAAACCCTAAATAAAAAGACTTAATTGTCAAGTGAGATTGACTTTCTGGTTTGCGGTGGGTAAGCTGACTCATGTCTCACTGGCTGATAAAACTCTTGCTCGCTCTCCGTGGTCTGACGCAGTCCGACCTAGCACGGCTTGCCGGGGTATCTCGGCAGGCCGTTTCCCTCTGGTTCAAAAGTGATCAATCGAATGGGCAGATAAACTGCTCATTGAGCGTATTGAAGAATCTCTCCGCGGGGCTTTCGGTCCCCATCTCCATGCTGCTCGAGCAGGACGACATCGTATCTCCTCGCGAGCGTAAGCAGCTTGAGGCGGAATACCTTTGGGATCGATTGTATCCGTCACTTGAAGAGTTCGCGATCGCCATTGTCAGATCCGAGCCTTCCGCCCTCGCCCGCCTCGTTCAGATAGTTGGATTATTTGACGCCGCAAAGATCGCCGGGAAAAACGTTTGGAAGCGTTTTCCGCGATTCAAATCACGCATTCACCCCAAACGTGCTGAACAGTGTGAGATTGTATGGTCGCTACAGAAAAACCTCGGCTTGATTTAGCAAAGAAAGTACTGCCCCGAGGCCTGCTTCGCGCATTTCTCTCAGTAGCGGAGAAATCCGACTCGCAGATGATGCTCGTCGGCGGAACTGCCCTCGCAGGATTTTATGCGGGTCACCGTCGTTCGGACGATTTAGATCTGTTCTGCGCGAGCCCGTTCTCATTTGAAGCCACCTGGCGTGCGGTAGACCTGTTAGAGCAAGAAGGCGCCATCATCACGAGTCGCCAAAGTTCGCAGACGTATCAGCGCAGAGTGGTCGAGCTCCTCGACCACACATTTACTATCGACGTTGTCCTCGATGAAAACCTCTTCAGGGTCGGCACTCGGTTAGAAGTCGGAGAACGGCTCGGTGTCGCTTCGCTCGAGACATTACTGAGAATGAAGAGTGCGACGCTCGTCTCGCGTGCGAGTGAGAAGGATATGTACGATCTGCTTTGGCTGTTCGATCATTTCAGCGATCTATCACTCGGCAACTTTCTCGCGCTGGGGCAATCGATCGACGCCGGAGTTAATCCCGAAGCGATCCTTTATGTCCTTGGTTCGACCCGCTATACGTCAGAAGCTTGTGGCTTTGCTATCGGCGATGAGACTCCAGCCCAAGCACTGAAACGCATTCGAGATTTGCAGAAACGACTAATTCAAGAGATCTCACAGCTTCTTCACGAATCCGAAGAGCACTCGACACTCGGCAAGTTGGTGAAGGTCGTTCGTAAACTCGATAAGTAAGGTGACCTAGTCCAGCGCACTTCGTGACATCTGAGAAGCGTCCACTCGCATAACAACGGATTTACTGTTCATCGAGTGTGCACGTCGACGTGAGCGTCCCTGTCTCTCCTCCGGGAGATCGGTCGAAGTTATAGCGCAGAATCTGCGTCCTTACGCAGGGGAAGGGAGAAAGCATACGCCATATACAGGGCAGCGGTTGGCGAAAGATAACGGTGGTAAGCTGGGGGGCAGAGAGTCAGTGTTCCTTCCGAGGTCGAACACTCTCGAGTCGCAGAGAAGGTGCTGATAACTTTTGGTCGACTCCGACGTAACTCGGATAGAAACCACCGCCTTCCAAATGTGTCGCGCCGACAAATGCGATCCAAGTCGTTTCAGGATTACTCTTCAAGTACGAGCTGATCGTCTTTACCCAATAGTCATCTCTTACATCCAATCGATCATCGGGTCGGTGCATTTCGATTCCAATAGGTCGAATCTGATTGGCAACCGAAGTTCTAACGAGATTCTGCTCTGCTTCTGAAAAGACAGCGTTTCTCTCTGCTGCGGCGGCTTTGATCTTCGAAAAGTTGGCCTCTGTGGGGGACTCAAAATATGCATTGAGAATCGGCTGCTGACGGTCACTAAAGCTCTCGAGGAAAAGCACCGAGACGCCAGCCTGTCGGAACCGAGGCAGTTGCGCTGTCAGAAGTTCGTCGGGCCAGCTCAAGGCGTGCACAGAGTCTCCAAAGATATACCCTCCGCCTCGCACAGGGACTGGAAGGTCGGTGGACGTGGCGGGGTTTTGACCAGATGGCCTCTCTCGTGCGTCCGCACTCTGAGGCTTCGACGTTTCGGTCGTCGAAGCAACACCCCCAAGGTTCGTTCCGAATTTTGGTTCGATGGTGTCTGAAGGCCGTGGCGGAAACGTTGCAGGAGAGATGCTCTCTCGTTCATCGGAGCTCCTTCGCGAAGGCAGCAGATCCAGGACTTGGCCAGCCATATTGAAATCCACGCGCAGTTGAAAGTACGACCGAGTCTACTGTTATGCGGAGGACAGCGAGAAATTGATT
>JADYYL010000345.1 GCA_020853655.1 Deltaproteobacteria bacterium | reverse complement strand
GGTCCGGCGGATCCCCTTCGGCCGAGAATCCGTCGCAGCGTTACTTAGATGCTGGGCTTCCACCTCTTACGACCGTCGGATCCCTCATGGCTCGCTACGAAGAGCAACTTCCACAGCAGGGTCCGAAAGGCTCGTTCGAGATTGACTTAGGGGCGGGGCAGGAGAAACAACGGCCACCCTTGGTGATTAATTACGGCGTCAGCGGCGAGGTCGTCACTCTATCGTCGACGGGAAAAGCGGACCTCCGCTTCCATCGCTCCGTCCCATCCACGGTGCGAGAAACAGGGGTCATGCCTTCGAATGTAACACCGACCCCGACCCCGGACGCCGTTTACCGCTTCTTTTTCCCTGCAAACGAACTCCCAAAGTAGGCAGCTCATCCTCGCAGCCCCCTCGGAATCGCCCTCAAACCTAAGAGATTCGAGCCCGGTCGGCCGGTTAAGACTCGTGCTACTCCTTCCCCCATTCCGGGCATAACAGAGGATGTCAGGAATAAGGTTCTCCGGTATCTTTCGTCTGATATAAGGAAGTACCTGTTGCGTTTCGGAATCATGCGCCCAATCCAGCTTCTCTTCGGTTTTCTTCTCCTGTTTTTTGGCGCAGCTCTGGCGCTCGATGATGCGCTTGCCCAACCCGCCCCTCCCGCATACATGCCCACGGCTTTACCGCCGGACGACGACATCCGTTTCCCTTACGACTCCGATGTAGGGGTTGGGGCGCAGGCGTTTGACTCGCTGACGCGCCATCAGCAGATGGAGTATGTCGGACAGTCCATCCCCGAACTTCTTCAATACGAGTACCTCACGGGCCAGAATGCTGGGATGCATGACCCGCAGTTCGACTGGAGACGACACCCTTGGCAATGCGGGAATCCAAATACGCAGGCCGATTGGATCCGCGACACCCATACGATCATCGATGCCGAAAGGACGGGGCCGGGGGAGATCTTCCGCGGATGCTTCGCGCGTTCGCGCTATGTTGACGATCCGCTTGGCACTCGAAACTCCTTCGATTGGGAAGAGGAGATCGACATGGATGATGCCGAGGACTATCTCGACGACATCGACATGAGTGATACGTGGGATGATATCGACGACGATCTGAAGGACGACGACGACGCCTGCATTCGCGTTACACACTACGTCGACCCGCCGGATATTTCACTCCGCGGATACGGACCCGGTGGTCAGCCTCCCGGTGATCACAATCGCGACTTCTACTGCTGCGTCGCCGATCCAGAGATCATGAACCTCTGTGAAGGTGCCCTTGATCGCGAAGGAGATCCGCTCGTCGGTGGGAAGGGCTCTCACATTGAGATCCATTGGCCGGGTGACACGATCTCAGTGAACAACTTCGGAATCAGCGGCTTTAATCCGCTCTACGAGTGTGGCAACGAGCGATATGCACGGCTTCGTCAGAACTATGACAGGACGCTGATCGACCTGTTCATGCAACGAATGGGATACAGCAACCTGCTTCGACCTTCCTTTCGTCCTCTCCTTCGCGACAATCGAATCACCGGGCAAACGCACTTTGGCGGAATGCTCCCTACCGATCAGACCTATACCCAGGAGGCCCACGTCTATCGCACCTATCTCGACGTGGTTGCAGAGCACAATAAACCGGCGAACCCTTACAAGGGCTACGAACTCGATTGTAAGTGTTTCTACAACACGCAGAACCTCCGCGAGAAAAGAATCGTGAGCGGGTGGACCGAGGAGATGCCACTCCTCGCGCTCTGGAGGAGCGAAGAGCTCAGCCGACGCATTGATCCCTGGATGTACGACTACACAGCGCCGCGCACGGCTGCAGGATCGCGAGGGATGCGAAAGTGGGGAAGCATGGACCCCAACTACCTCAAGGTCAGTTCGTGTCTGCCCTACAAGGCAACAAGGTGGCCCCGCAATCTTGACCTCGGCCTCCCGATGGCAATGAATTTCTCGCCATACATGGAGCCTCGCGAAAATTTCTACGGGGATATTCTGACAGCTTTTAACATTCTTCCGCTCGCTTGGGTCACGGATTACAGCGAGGTCGATGCCGAAGGGGCATTTGTCGGAACGACGCAACAGTCGCTCGCTTCCCGTCAGTGCTATCGAGGTGGCGGGGAGCTCTACCCGCTCACCGGGAAGATTTCTGGCCAGTTCTCTGAGCTTCCTGGCGCCGCGCTCATCGCTCGCCGCGCGATAGAACTCATGAGCATTTATGATAACGGAGTTATCCCGCGGAACCGACGTATCAACTACTACAGCGACAACTTCGATAAGATGCAGCGCATCTTCCCGCTTAACGAATCTGTCGATCCGCGACTAGCGCGGTACAACGGCGACCCCTCCGAGTGCTTCCGAGTCTCTGAGATCCCCAATTATATTCTCCCGAGCCAGGCGCGCTCGACGCCCATGCATCAGATGCACACATTCGAGGGCGATCGGAGTTGGCCAAAGGACATCATCCGCCCGACTCAGATGGGGGAGAAACGTTTCGTCCGGTATGAGCGGCAGAGGCTCTGCATGTGCCCGCACGCTGCTATGATTGAAGCGTATAAGGTCGAGGCTGGCTACTGTGGGGATAATAACTCTTACGAACAGGTAGGACGTCGATGCGAACAGATCCGGAACGAGGACACGCAGAGCTGCCACTCGGCTAACGACGGCGACTGGGGAAGCGCGGGAATCACTTACCGCACTGACGGGAATGACATCCGCGATGTTCCCGACTACATTCCTTATCCGTTTATCGACAACCCTTCGTGCCCGGTCAACACGTCGGCGGTTCGCAGTTGCGGAGGTTCTACAACATTGTGCCCACTGCCGGGTTCGTAGCCGCAGCATTTGGTCGCATCAGAGTGAGCGAGAAATGTCAGACACTTCGCTTCTAAGATCCGGTATTCCTTTGCGCAGAACGCGCTTGATAGCGCCCAGCATTTTGATCGAACCGGGCTCCGCGCGACTTCTTCTCGCCCTATTTGCCACATCATTCGCCCCTTCCAGCCTCTCTTTTGCGCAGGAAGTTGACGTAAAGGGTGGATTCTTCGATCGATCCGAAGTCGGTAGTTCCATCGTTGGGGAACGGCCGTCCGATCAAAATCCCGCCCACCCGACATCGACGCCCGCCCCCGAAGTGGTATCAACACCGAACGCAGCCGCTCCCGCAGGAAGCCCCGCGCCGGATTCGTTCGATCGAACCGAAGCCAATGCGCGAGAGAAACGCGAGAAGCCCGTCGGAAATGCCTTCGGGGCTCGCTCTACTCCCGTGAAACCGCGTCCGAAGGAGGGAGCGCCAACAGAGAGTAATCCGCGTCCGATTGAGGAGCCGAAAGATCTGCAGCAGGTGAATCCGAAGGATGCATTGCAGATGATGGATCGGCTTCGGGGTGTCATCGACCAGGCGCGCACGACGAAGTCAGACTCGACCTCGCAAGAGGGCGCGTCTCGATTCCTCAAGCGCGAGATCAAAGGCGAATCACCTTTGACAACCTCAAACGTCAATACGGAGACCCCCGACAAAGCCCCACTGGTTGGATACGTGGACAGGCCGGTGTTGAGTCTCTTCGTCAGCGGGCTTCCCGAGTACCATCTTGTGCAATCGTTGCGATCGTTGCGCCGCTTGCGTGAACAATATGACGTGCAGATCGGGGAGATCCTTATATTCGGTGGAACGGAGCGCTTGGATTCGCTCCCACTGTCGAACGACTCCGCTCAGAAATCTGTCACTCCGAAGAAGCCTCGCTCCAAGTGGACGAAGAAGCTCACGCCCGAAGCGGGAACCTTGCTTGCCTCTCTCGGTAAGCTTTCCGTCGATCATCCGTTCGAATACGAAGATATTCTCGCGAAATACGACATCGACACCTCTCCCGCATGGATCGTTCGGGTCGAGGATACTGATTATGTTTTCGAAGGCGATTTCGACCCAGCGGAACTTTTCGATAGCGCGGGCAAGTTCATTGTTCCGAGGAAGTGAGGGTGCCTTTATGCTGAAGCTCGCCCAGACACTCCTCGTCGTTACGATTGCCCTCTTGTCCGCTCCACCCGCTGAGGCGGAAAGCAAACGAGTGAGACCCAAGCCCAAGGAGCCAGTTCTCTCTTCAGAAGAGCCCACCTCAATTTTGAAAACCGAGGGGCGCTCCTACGATGGTGGGCTGGCACGTCCGCTCAAGATCGTTCGAGCCCGGGCGCGAGAGGGAGTGCCATTCGCTCAACAGAAGCCGACGTTGCGTCTAGTGGTACCGCAGATCTGGGAAAAGACCGATGTCCCGGCGTACGTTGCCGAGGGGAACACCTATTCCTTGCGCCCCCTGGCCCGATGCACCACGTCCGAAACGGGACGAGAGGAGGTGCGGCATTCTTCGATCTTTTCTGAGATGCTCGACATGCTCTTCTTCAATCCATCGGATGCTTGGCAGCAGCAGTCCGTGGCCCGCGCGCCGTCGTACCACGTTCCTTATGTTGGAGGAGCAAATGTCGACGCTGAAGACCCTAACTTCAACGTGTGGTCGTTGTTTGCAGCGGTTGCCGAGGTTGAGTGTCTCCCGACGCGGTATCGAATCTACACCGACGAGAATGGTGCCCGCTGGATCGAGCGCCGAACGGGGACCCTGGCGTTTCAGGAGACGTCAGAGGATGTGGCGCTTCAGAAATATCGAGCGGAAAAGCGACTCAAAGACAAGCAAAGCAGAGAGAAGCAATAGCCACTACTTGCCGAGCTTAAACGCATTGGTATCGTCTGCGCCGTAACGAACGATACTCTTCCAATCCGCCTCTGTGCGGGCCCGACGCTCTTCGCAATACGGCAGCTTCATATTGCGCTTATCCCGACAGTTGATGGCCGCGTTTCGAGATTCACTCGCATGATTCCCCTCGATCCCCCCTAAGAAGTTGATCGTGCCGCTCACGGGTTGCCCGTCGGTCAAATAGGCGATCACACCGAAAAAGGCGAAGAAGCCGAGAGTGATGCCGAGAATAACTTTCTCTGACTGTTTCATAGATTGATCCGCGCGCCTACGCGCAGCGTTCTGAATGTTCCCCAATTCCACGCCGGATCCATTCGGCGCGATTCGGATGCGATGGCATCCCACCCAATAAACACCTTCCGACGAATCCGAGTGAAAGCCTTTTCAATCATCAAAATCTCACTTGTCGTTCCCATGGAGGGAGAACACGTTCCCCTTCCCTTCCTGAAATCGCTCGATGGCTCGCCACCGCGAAAGCTCTTCTGTCATTCGATCCTGACACACTTTCAGATGGAGGTTTCTCTTGTCCTCGCAGTTCACCGCCTGTACCTGTCCAATCGGTCCGCGTGGTCGGAATATCGCCGCAGGGTCGCGAACGACCTCGCCATCCGTGAGAACATAAGCGGTGCCGAGAGAGAAGAGGAAGAGAACGACGATGCCAACGGTGTACCGTTCGACACGTTGTTGCCGAGCGCGGATCTTTGCGACGTCGAAGATCTCGCCGTATCCGTCACGCTCGTCGCCGAAATCGTCGGTAGGCTCCGACATGGCTGTTCTCGCGGCCCCCTCCATGGAGGCCAGTGTCTCCATTCAGATCATCGTCATTCTTAAGGATTTCTTGAATGCGGGGGCGCCAAATTCAGCAGTATTGGAGCGTATTTGCGCGAATATTGGGTAATCCAGCGTAGTCCGCCGGCGTTTCAGTGGGCCGATTCGTAGATTCTCGTACTGGTGCCCGCGGACACCGACAGCCCCATCGCGCGCTCTCAGCACACGAGAAACGTGGTTCCAGCGTGGAGAGGGATTCACAGCCAATGCAAGGAGACGCTCGGGTCTGACGGCCGAGTGGCTCTGAAGGAAAGTACTCTTCAGAGCTCAGAAGAGGAGTGCGGCGAGCCTACTCGGCGGAAGGGAGTGGAGCCGGGACGTCGAGTTTGCTGCCCGGTTTGATTCCCCACTTCGAGGCTAACCCGCCCCCAATCTCCAACACATACCGCGCTGGCCCAAGACTCGGTCGGGGCGTCTCCGTATGGGGCTTGGCCCGTTCAACAAGAGACACGACCTTACGCTCAGAGTCGATGAACACAATGTCCAGTTCGATATACGTGTTCTTCATCCAAAAAGAGCGCGGGGCGTCACCGGGGAAAATGAAAAGCATTCCCCGATCTTCAGCCATACTCTTGCGATACATGAGCCCGAGGCTCGTCTCCTGAGGCGAATTCGAGATCTCGGCAGTGATTGGCGGCGTGGAAGTGCCATCTTCGTTGCGAATCACAAGAGAAAGCTCCTCGCGCTTATCATCGCACCCAACAAGCGCAGAGATCACCAGTGCAGACAGCAAGAACACGCGAGCTTGGATCGATCGGAGCATCATTGTCCCCGAGCCTTTTTCACCGCTTCCGTGAGTTGCGGGACCACTTCGAAGAGATCCGCGACAAGTCCATAGTCGGCGACTTCAAAGATAGGTGCCTCGCTGTCTTTGTTGATCGCCACGATCGTCTTTGAGTCTTTCATCCCTGCGAGATGCTGAATCGCGCCCGAGATCCCAACCGCGATATACAACTTCGGCGCAACGACCTTCCCGGTCTGTCCCACTTGCCAGTCGTTGGGAGCATACCCAGAATCCACCGCCGCGCGGCTCGCACCGACCGCAGCGCCGAGCGCGTCGGCGAGCGGAAGAATGTGCTGCTGGAATGTTTCTGCGCTCTTGAGGGCTCGCCCGCCGCTCACGACGATCTCGGCTTCGCCGAGCTCCGGTCGCTCGTTCTTCACCTGATCGAAGCGGACAAACTTCATCCGGGGTTCTTCCAGAACATGAACCGCGAGTTCCCGGACTGCGCACGTTCCCGCTTTTGATGCGGCACCAAAAGCAGATGGGCGAATCGTCACGACCTGAACCGCGGTCGTGATCTCCACGTCGGCGAGCACGTTCCCGGCATACATCGGACGCCGGTATTTCCCACCGGGCAGAATCGCGGTGCAATCACTGGCCTGACCGGCGTCAAAAAGCTGGGCGATTCGTGGAAGGAAATCTTTCCCGCGACTCGTGGAAGCAGCAACGATCACCGCAGGCTGAACGGCGTCGACGGCAAGCTTGAGCGTCTCCGCGTATTGCAGCGCAAGATACTGCTCGAGCGCCGACGACTGGACATACAGCACTTCGTCAAGCCCGTATTGCGCGGCCTCGTTCGCGGCAGCACTCGTCCCAGTCCCTCCGATCAAAACTCCGATGACCTTTTCGTGTCCATGTGCCTGCTTGATTTCAAGCGCGGCAGCGAGAGCGGAAAGCGAACTCTTGGGCAGCTTCTCGCCGTTATTTTCGATGTAGAGCGCGACACTACCCATGATTAAAGCACCTTCGCATCATTCTGAAGCTTCGCGACCAACTCTTCCACACTCGACACCTTCGTCCCCGCTTTCCTCTGTGGAGGATACGCGAACTGATGGATCTTCAATTTCGGGGCGCTCTCGATTCCAAGTGACGCCAACGGTATCTCTTCGAGCGGTTGCTTCTTCGCTTTCACAATCCCTGGCAACGATGGATAGCGCGGCTCGTTGAGACGCAGATCCGTGGTCACCACTCCCGGAAGTTGAATCTGCACGGTCTCTAACCCTCCGTCGACTTCGCGAGTTACCGTCGCAGACGTCCACGTGTCGTCAATCTCGAGCTTCGATGCGAAGGTCGCTTGCGGCCAATTGAGTCGGGACGCGAGAAGCGGCCCGGTCTGACTCGCATCGGAATCAATCGCCTGCTTTCCCATGATGACCAAACGGTAATCCCCGCGCGCGACGATCTCAGCAAGCACACGATGCGCGAGATCAGAATCCACAGCCCCATCCGTCGTCACAAGGATTGCGCGGTCCGCGCCCATAGCCAAAGCGGTTCGCACTTGTTCCGTGGTGCTCGAGGGACCGATGCTCACGACCACAATCTCGGTGTCTGGGCGCTTCTCCTTGATCCGGACCGCTTCCTCAACGGCGATTTCATCAAACGGATTGACGATCCATTTCACCCCATCAGTGACAACGCTTTGGCTGTCGGGGGAGAGCTTCGCCTTGACGGCGTAGTCTGGTACCCGCTTCAGCGGGACGAGAATATTCATGTTCGGACGTTCCTCTTACCTGCGAGAAAATGAGCCTTTCCATTATGCCGGTGATAGTCGGCCGGCTCAATCAGCAAATTCCGCGACTCCAGTTCCCGATCGAGGGGGTCCCTCTCGATCGCGGAGAGCAATGCTCGACCGCCTCCCGGGGAGCGGGTACCCATTTTTGAAATGGCTTCCCGCGCATAGCTCGATATAGTCCAAATCAGTGCAGCTTACCCGCGTTTCGTTCAAACGAGGTCGATGAAGTTTCTGTTCTATCCACAGGGGTGCTTACCCGTCCACGGGACGACCGTCGAGGAACGGCCTCTTGGGGGGACGGAAGCGGGGTTGATCCTTCTTTCACGAGCTCTCGCGCGCGTGGGCCATTCGGTCACGGTGATGACCGGCGCCCCGAATCCGCCGCTGACAAATCCCCTCTTCTTACCTTACAGCGCACTGGGCGACGTGGGACCCGTGGACGTTCTCGTCGCAGTTCGCGAGTGGATGCCTATCTTGCTCCCGATCGAGGCGAAGAGACGGCTGTTCTGGACTGGTGATTCGTACGATCAACCGCAGAATCTGGGGCTCGGTGATCGACGAGTGGCCGCGCGAGTGGATGCATTCCTCGCCGTCAGTGAATGGCATAAGGCGACCATCTGCCGCGCGTCACGATTTCCCGAGGCGAAAGCATGGGTCATTCGAAACGGGATTTCCCCCGAACATTTTCGCGGGGAGGAAGCTCGGAGTCGAAAGCGACTCATTTACTCGTCGACACCGTATCGAGGACTCGCACTCCTCCCGTCCATTTGGCCGCTCATCCTCGCGCGGCACCCCGAGGCAGAACTTCACATTTTCAGTGGCTATGAAGTTTACGGTGGCGGCGCCAGTTATCCACCTCACGTCCTGCGCGAGTATGAACACGTCACGCAAACGCTCCGCGCACTTCCACGATGCGTCGTGCATGGGAACGTGCGGCAGAAGGAGCTTGCAAGAGAGTTCATGAAGTCGAGCGTTCTTTGCTACCCAAATACCTTCGAGGAAACGAGCTGTATTACGGCCCTCGAAGCGCAAGCTGCCGGGTGCGCCATTGTCACCTCGGCACTGGGTGCGTTGCCTGAGACGGTCGGGGATGCCGGCATCTTGATCGGCGAAAGACCGGGCACACCCGAGTATCAACGCGCGTTCGTGGAGGCGACGAATCGACTGTTGGAAGATGATCTCTTGTTCGAGCAGCTCTCAGCGGCGGGCAAGCGTCGCGCTCAAGAATCAAGTTGGGATCACGTGGCGCAGCGACTGCTACGATTCCTCGGCGCCGCATAGGTGTCGGCGGACTGCTAGCGTGCCGGCGCCTGCGCGGCTTGAACCTTATACTTCTCCACCTCAGTCCGAACTTGCGCAAGGAATCGAGCCTGCTCCGGAGCTGGCTTTCCTTTCGCCCGAGCTTCTTCGACCTGAACGAATCGCTCAAGAGCGGCGATCGCTTGAGCGGAGTTTCCAACGGCGCGGTAGAGCTGCCCGAGATGAAACAGACAGCGTGTCTGCGTCGAATCGATCTGCAGGGCACCGCGGAGGAGAGGCTCAGCTTCGGCAAACATTCGCGACGATAAATAGATTGCCCCGAGGTCCGCGAGCGCTACAGAGCACTGCGGCATGATCTCGAGAACGCGACGATAGACAGCAACCGCCTCGGGCAAACGCTGCATCATCGCGAGTGCCTTGCCGAGATTGCAGTAGGCGTTCACGTAGCTCGGATTGCTTTGGATCGCGATGCGAAGATGCCGCTCCGCGAGCGGAAGCTTGTTGGCGCGCATGTACACAACGCCAAGATTGCAGTGCGCTTCGTCGTTCTTGGGATCGAGATCGAGTGCTCCGTTCAGGCTCACCTCCGCCTGCCGATAACGACCGAGCTCGCAATACACGTAACCCATGTTGACCCAGGTCGGGATGTAATCGGGCTTGAGGTTCAGGGACTGGAGAAACGCGGTGACGCTTTCCCACAGTCGTCCGTTCCGATTATTCTCGACACCCATTTCGAAGAAGCTCTGCCAATGCGTGGGGTCATCGCGAAGCTTTTCCTCGCCGAGCGGCGTATACAACTTGGCTTTATCCTTGCGCGCGAGCACCTCGTCGGTGTGCCCGTAGTGCTGGATTCGTACTTTCGTTCGGCGCACTGCCAAATCCGGGATCTCGCGGATACTGTGCTCGACGATTTCATGGACTCGTCCGCGATATTCGATGCCGCGCCGGTTGGGAAACAGCCGACACAGGTTGCTCTCGAAGAAGCCAGCGTTCCCCTTTTCCCAGTTCGGATACTCGCCCGTCACGGGTTGGAACTCGCTCAATCGATGGTCGTTCGAATAGTGTCGTTGTAGAAACTCCCAACAGATTTTCGGATCTCGAGTGAGCGCTCGCAGCGCTTCGATATCCGATTCGGCGATAGCCTCATCCGCGTCGAGCACGAGTATCCAGTCCCCCGTCGCGTGTTGAATGGAAAGATTTCTCGGAGCGGAGAAGTCATTCTCCCACGGCATGTGCAAGACTTTCGCGCCGAGCGCGGTGACGATCTCCACCGTCCGATCGGTTGAGCCAGTATCAACGACGACAACCTCGGATACGATGGAACGGACGCTGTTGATCGCCTGTGCGATGAGCTGTTCTTCGTTCTTAGCGATCATGCAGAGTGTGATCGTCGGTGGGGCAGCTGCTGCCTGAACGGTTTCCACCTGAGTCGGGACTGGAGCAGCGGTTGCGACCGACGGAGAGTCAGGCGCTTTCTGCGTCGAAACAGGTTTCGGCGCGACGCTTGGCGCGGATTTGTGCGCGGATTTTTTCTTCTTCATTCAGCACCCGTGTTCGCCCATACTCGGGCGAGGAACATCCCCTGCGTTTTTAGCTCCACACAAGAAAGGCCGATTGGCCTGACATGCGACGATCCGCGCCCGCCTCGCGGCAGCGCAGAAGCCATCTTTGGGATGGCGACACGTCAGATATTAGGATTCCTCACGGAGGCGGATGTTCTCGCCGTTTTTCGGCAAAACAGGGACAATCGGCGCAGATTTACTTCTGGGAATTCCGGGACTTAGCCGCCGAGCCGCTCTCGAGCGATCACGACGCGTTGGATTTGGCTGGTTCCCTCGTAGATCTGCATCAGCTTCGCGTCCCGCATCAGCTTCTCGACGGGATACTCTTTCGTATAACCGTAGCCGCCATAAATCTGGACTGCGTCAGTTGTCACCTTCATCGCGGTATCGGCGGCGAAGCGCTTTGCCATCGAGCTCTGGAGTGAACTCGGCTTTCGTTGATCGAGGAGCCACGCCGATTGATACGTCAACAGACGCGACGCTTCGATCTCCGTCGCAGCGTCAGCGAGCATGAACTGGATCCCTTGGAACTCAGCAATGTTCCGACCGAATTGCTTTCGCTCGCGGGCATAAGACACAGCACAGTCGAGTGCTCGTCGCGCGATTCCCACGGCAATGATTGCTGTAAACGGTCGCGTCGTGTCGAGCGTCTTCATCGCGATCATGAAGCCTTCGCCCTCTCCCCCGATCCGATTTTCGTCGGGGACGAAAACATTGTCGAATGAGAGACGCGTGGTATCCGAAGCGCGCTGTCCCATCTTGTCCTCGTGGTGCCCACGAGAGACGCCGTCGGCGTCCGCTGGAACGACAAAGCAACAGATTCCCTTGTGCTTCAACGAGCGATCGAGAGTCGCAAACACCGTGAACTGCGAGGCGTATCCTCCGTTCGTAATCCACTGTTTCGACCCGGTGATCCGATATCCACCTTCGACTTTCTCGGCCTTCGTCGCCAAACTCGCGACATCGGATCCTGCCTGCGGCTCGCTCAAGCAAAACGAAGCGAGGAGCCCCCCCTCAGCAATCGGACGGAGAAACTTCTCCTTCTGCGCGGG
>JADYYL010000344.1 GCA_020853655.1 Deltaproteobacteria bacterium | reverse complement strand
CCTCGACCTTCGAGAACTTCACGACATCGGTGAGGAAGAAAACGATTTTGTAATCGAGCGGCAACCTTGTCAGCGCATACGAGAGTAACGTCTCATGGCTGATCCGTTCCTTCCCTTCTGGAAGCTCGATAATGACCGTAAGGCTTTCGCCGCGGGCTTGGAGGGCTTGGATGCGCTCGAAAGCCGCCTTAAACAGTTGGATCTTTGCTCGGTCGAGATCCTCGAAGCTTCCGAGGTCGTTCGCGACAGTAATAAAGCATTCAGAGAGCGCGGTTTCTGCGACGGTATTATTTTCCGCAGCGAGGTTGATGAAGTGGAAAAGGCTGCGCTCCGACTCTGAAAGAAGCTCGGCGAGAAAAAGTGCCTGCCCGACTTCTGGGGAGCAAGCTGAACCGTGGGAAAACGAACTCATGAACCCTCCTGACTAACTCGCCACCTTTGGCGCCCTTCGGTTCCACGTTGCGAACGGGAACCACGAAAAACTCACTGAAAAAACTCGCCCAAAAAAACTCGCAAGGCCCTGCGGGAAAACTCGTCAAAACCGAAAACAACCAAGCAAAAACCAGACCGCAGGCCTTGCGTCTCAACTTCCGAGAAACCTGATGTAAACCGAATTGAACCTGGCAACAGCTGACACCAACTGAAGTAACAAATGACCCGGCTCAAGTTGTCACGGCTTTGTAATAAGGGCGGAAGAAGATTGTATCGCGTGAACTTTCTGGCGGGGTTCTGGCACGATTTTGCGCCTGCCCAGGGACGGCGGGGTCCCTATTCGCGAGACAAATGTCGAATGAAATCAGGCGAGTAGCGGCTATAGCGGTGGCGCTCCGCGGCGACAATCGCCTTGGCGGCATCAATCGCGGCATCGAGAGAGTCGTTCAACAGGAGATAGTCGGAGAAGTCGCCGTTGGAAAGAACGTTGATCTCCTGCTCCGCGAGCGCGAGTCGCTGTTCGAGATACTCAGTTCCTTTGTCGCCGCGCTTGCTCAATCGTTCGCGAAGGATCGCGAAGCTTGGTGGTGTCACAAAGATCACAACAACCTGTTCGCCGAAGACTTTGCGCGCGCTGAGCGCACCTTGAAAGTCGATCTCGAGCACGAGATCAGAGCCAACGGGAAGCGCTTCCGCGTTTCGTTTCTCTGTTCCGTAGCGATAACCACTCACGATCGCATGTTCGATGAACTGACTCGCATCGACACGGGTCTGGAACTCTTCGTCTGATACGAAGTGATACTCACGTCCATCCAACTCACCGACACGCGGGGTGCGGGTCGTTGTTGAGATCGAGAGCGCGAGCGAGGGCATGGTTTTGACGAGCGCCTTGGTAATGGTCGACTTGCCGCAGGCGATGGGCCCACAAAAGCAAAACACTATCGGCGATCGTTGCTGTTCCATGCTTACTCGACGTTTTGCACCTGTTCGCGGAACTTCTCGAGCTCCGATTTCATCTCCACCGCGATTCGGGAGAGATCACTGCTCTGGGACTTTGAACCGGTCGTATTGACCTCTCTCCCAATCTCTTGAAGGAGGAACTCCATCTTCTTTCCGCTCTCGCCGGTCCGAAGACATTCGGCAAGCTGGGTCAGATGCGAATCAAGGCGCGTGAGCTCCTCGGTCACGTCCGCGCGTTCTGCGAGGATCGCCGTTTCTTGTGCAAATCGGTTCTCATCGAGAGATACGCCTGCCAGCAGCTTGTCGACGCGCTCACGAAGCCGCTTTTGAATGGCGGGGACTTCGGAGACGGTCACGGCCTTTGCGTGATCCGCATGCGCCGTCAGGCGCGCGAGAATCTGGCTCAATTCACTCTCTAAGGCGGCACCCTCGACGAGCCGCATTCGCCGGAGATCAGCGACCGCTTCCGTCACCGCCTTCTCGAGCGTCGCCGTCTCTGAGTCCGAATCAGCGGACACTCCGACAAAGTCGAGCACCTCGCGGCGTTGGAAGAGCACTCCGACGAGGGCGCTCAGAGTTGACGGATCGAGCACGCCTTGCGCCTGGAGGGCGCTCTTCATCTCGCCAAGACTACGCTCAAAGAGTACCTGGTCGAACTGAATACCGACGGGAAGATTCGTCAGCGCGTTCCGTCGCACCGATATCTCGACCCGTCCTCGACGAATCGTTTCACGAACGATTTTGGAGAGTGAAGTTTCCGCTGCGGAGTACTGCTGCGGGAGGCGGAAAGAGAGATCGAGGAATCGGCTGTTAATCGACCGGATCTCGCACTCGATCTCGATCGCATCTGTGCGAACCACCGATCGTCCAAACCCGGTCATGCTCGCGATCGACATGTAACTCATCCCTCCTGAGCGGAGCGCAGTGGTTTTTCTTGGGATGTCTTCGTCGGAGCGGCGCCGGTCGACTGGCCACGACGTTCATTGAACTCGAGTTCCCAAACCTTCGAGTACTTCATGAAGGTGTACCATGCCTCAGCAACCGCAACGATGAATCCCGCGGTGCCCTCCCGAAACCCCCGCTTCACTACATAGAACTTCATGAAACGGAGAAAGGGGTTCAAGACGAGAGAGATCGGCTTCGTGCGCTTGCCTCGAGCATAGTCCTGCTGGGCGGCAAGGGTCGACAGATTTCCGATCCGATCGAACTGCTGGGCGAGCCCGTCGTAGGTGAGGTGCTCCATCTCGCCATCGAGGCGGCGGACCTCTCCGGACGGTATCGGTCGTTCATGCGGCTCAAGTCCGCCCCACGTGATCTTTGATTTTCGCATCAAGCGGAGTCGCCACTCGGGATACCAGCCCCCTCGTCGCCACCACCGACCGAGGTGATAGACCACGCGATTGACTTCGTAACCGGCAATCGTCGCCGGCTCTGCCCCACGGGCATCACGCTCTAAGACCTGCTCAATCGAGCGTTGGAGTTCGGGAGTAATTCGCTCATCGGCGTCGATGTTCAGCACCCACTCGTGGGATGCCTGCGCAAGGGCGAAAGCTTTCTGCTCAATGTAGCCGGACCAGGGACGAATAATGACTCTCGCGCCAAAGCGCTCTGCGATCTCGACCGTGTGGTCTTTGGAGTTTGAGTCCACCACAACGATCTCGTCGCAGAAGCGAACACTCTCCAGGCACTCAGGGAGCTTTTGCTCCTCATTGAATGTGATGATGAACGCGGAGACCTTCGCGCGGGACTGCGGCATAGGACCTAATCTACGAAACGGTATTTGAAGATCGTCCACAACGCCTCGATACCATCCCAGGCGCCGATCTTTTTCCCTTCTTCGTAAGTCCGACCGGCGTAGCTGATCGGAACTTCGTAGACCCGAACCCGCTGCTTCGCCACCTTGGCGGTTATCTCCGGCTCAAAGTTAAAGCGGTCTGAGCGGATCGTGATTTTGTTGAGCACCTCGCGACGGAAAAGCTTATACCCGACTTCCATGTCCGTCAGGTTGAGGTTCGTGCAGATGTTCGACAGAAACGTCAACATTCGATTGACGACATAGTGCCAGAAGAACAGCACTCGATGAGGACCGCCGAGAAAGCGCGAACCGAAGACCACGTCGGCGCGCCCGTCAAGAATCGGCTCGAGGAGTGTCGGATAGTCGCGGGGGTCGTACTCGAGATCCGCGTCCTGCACGAGGACAAGATCACCTGTCGCGCGCTCAATCCCGGTTCGGACGGCCGCACCCTTCCCACGATTTCGCTCGTGCAGGACGATGGTGAGATGCGCCCTTCCCTCCGCCTCTATCTGCTTGAGAATGTCCCGCGTCCCATCCGCAGAACCATCGTCGACGACAACAATCTGCGTCACGAGTCTTGTGCCTTCAACGCGCGCGAGAATCTCTCGAATCGTGTCGCGTTCGTTGTAAACGGGGATGATCACTGAAAGCCCTTTCGGTGCCCGCGACCAATCAAGTGTTGTGTTGCTCATGGTAATCCGACTCGAACAGGGAAAATGTGCGCGATGATACGTCCTAAAACTGTTCCGGTCCGCGAGTAACAACTCTCGAGGCGCTTCTCGCGGTGCGCTGATGTTGAACCAGAACCCCTCGAGCGTTCAACAAGTGAGCGATGCAATCGGTACGAAGACGGAGCGAACACGAATCGATTACGGTCGTGATTCGCGCGAGTGAGTGATGACCGACAACTGAGCGAGCACCGCGTCCACTGGTATATCAAACATGCAAAGCTTCTCCAAGCCAGGGCACGTCCGACGGTTGCACGGCGCGCAGCCGATCGAGGACTGAAGGACAAGCGATTCATTCTTGTACGGGCCTGAGCGAATGGGACTCGTCGGTCCCCACAGCGAGATCACGGGAGTTCCGACGGCCGCTGCAATATGCATCGGCCCAGAGTCGCATCCGACCACGACGTGACAGAGCGAAAGGAGCGCCGCGAGTTCGCGCAGTGATGTTTCTCCCGCAAGACTGACTGTGGTCTTTGGCTCCCGTGCTGCAATCGCTTCTGCTCGCTCTCGTTCCGCAGGTCCACCGATGAGCACACTGTCGTGTGTCGGCGAGAGCCGCTGAGCGAGCTCAACGATACGCTCTTCCGGCCAGTCTTTGCTCGGCCATGAGGATCCCACAATAATCCCCGCCTTCGGTCGGCCGGTTGACGCAAATCGATCTGCAATCAAGGCGCGTGCTCGATCGAGATCGCCGGGAGAATACATTGAGCCGAAGTCGAGAAGAGATGCTGCGGGAAGTCCGAGCAGGTCGCCGAACTTCTGGTAGTGCGCAATTTTTGGAAGCGAATCCGAAAAAGAAGCGATTCGTTCGGAGTTGAAAAGCCAGTTGAACTCCTTTGCGTTGCGCCGGTGAAATCCGATCCGCCTCGGCGCCCGCGTCGAGAGCGAGGTGATCCCACTTTTGAAATGGCGCTGGAGATCCAAGACAACATCAAACTGTTTCGAGCGAAGGGTATGGAGAAATCGGACGAATTCGGGCAAGCCCTTCGAACGCTCAAATACGATAAGCTCATCGATGGCGTCGTGACCATCGAGTATGCCGCGTGACTTCGGTTCAATCGCCCAGGACAGTTGAACACCCGGGACGTGCTTCTTGATCCGCGTCGCAAGCGGGATGGCGCGCACAACATCTCCGATCGATCCTAAAAGAACGATGAGATATCGGGGAGGCCGATTGGTCATATATTCGGGTCTTCGAGGCCCTGCGCGAACGCTTCCGTCAGCCCGGCCGGAAGCCCGTGCTTCCGGATCGACCGATCCCACCGTTGATAGAGCTGCTCCCGAAGCGAATTCAATTGCGCTGGATTCGTGATCCAATACGCCTTATCAAAGTCGACGATCCACGCCCGCGCATCGCTCTGAAACACGACGTTTCCGACGTGAAGATCGCCATGCATCACACCGCCAAGCAGGATGCGGCTCGCGACGCGCCCGGCGTCTCGAGCGATTTTGATGAACTCATTCCTGTTCGCATCTCGGCTCTCGCGTAACGCCACCAAAAAGTTACCGGCGTTGGGGATGGCTTGAGTCGCCAGGAACCCCTGGTAACACAACCCACCGAACGACTCGCGAGTATATGCGGCGGCAGGGACCGGGACGCTCAACCCCTCGAGGCGTCGAAGGATATCGAACTCCACGATTGGTCGCGTGATGTGCGAGCGGGGAGATTTGAAAAACTTGGTGCGCGTCAGCTTTGCCATAAAGCCGCCGCGAAGGAACTGGCGAACAAAAAATGCGCAGCCGTTAACCTCGAGTCGAATGATCGTCCCTCGTCCCGCATCGGAGATCGGCATCCATCGGGCGCCGTCGCCAAGATCAAGCTCCTCGCCCCGAAGTCGGCGATAAATCGCGTGCAGGCGCTCCGGAGTGAGGGCGTCACGAAACTGCTCTGCAACGACGAGCGAGGCTCTCTTCTCTCGCGAGACGAGATCTTCTCCCTCAGCCTGGTGTTCACTAAAACTCATGCTTCCTGTCCGTCGAGTACACTTGAGCCCGCGCGCTCGAGCACGCGCTCAGCCGCTGCAATAACAGCGACCGAACGCAAATCCAGCCGACACGCGTGCGTCCCGGTAGGACAACGGTTTCCTCCGTGTCTCCCGCAAGGTCGGCATTCTAACCCGTCGACTCCGACGGTCTCCGAGATGGTCTTCCACGGCCCAAACCCGAACTCGGGCACCGTAGCACAGAAGAGCGCTACCGTCGGGATCGAAAAAGCGGAGGCGAGGTGAAGCGGAGCGCTGTCGTTCGTGATGAGGATCGAGAGCTTCGAAACGAGAGCCGCTGACTCGAGAAGCGATACCTGCCCGACGAAATTGTGGATCCGCCCGGGGTAAGCGGCTTCAATCGCTGCCGCCGCTTCGCGATCATCCTTCCCGCCGATGAGAACGACCTCGTCCCCTCGCTCCAAGAAGTGTCGAGCCACGTCGATAAAGCCCTCGGTCGTCCAACGCTTCGTCAACCACACGCTCCCAGGAGCGATGCCGACCAAGCGTCTCGGGGGGAGGGATCGGAGAAATCGATCGAGGAACAATTCCTCCACCGAAGAGAGATGGACCTCGATGGTTGCGGGAAGCTGCTCCGGCTCCATCCCAACGTTCCGCAAGATTGCAAGATTCCGCTCCACGTCGTGCTGTCGATCGCGTCGGGGCGCCGTTCGCGTGTAGAGGAACTTGCCTGCGGCTTCACGAAATCCGAAGCGCTCCGGTATCCTCGCGAGAGCGAGAAGCGCCGCCGTTCGCAATGACTTGTGAAGCGAAAAGACACGTGAAAAATTCTGGTCGCGGAGACGACCCGCCACCGCGAAAAGGCCTCGCATCCCGGATTCCTTCCCCCGTTTATCGAAGACGAACACTTGAGAGAGCAGCGGATGGTGGCGCACGAGAGGTTCGGCGGCCGGAGTGGTCAGGAAAGATATCTGTGCGTCAGGATAGCGTTCATGGACGGCGCGAATCACTGGGGTCGTGAGAATCACGTCTCCGAGGAAGCCGGTCTGCACGATAAGGATTCGATCTGACGACACGTTTCTCCCTGCTATGAGAGCTCCCCGAGCAAGGCCGGATCAACGATCCGTTCTCAGCTGAGCGAACTTCGCACCCATTCGACTTCGGCGCGCAGCCCGTCTTCGAGCGAGGTTTTCGGCGCAAAACCGAGATGCTTGCGGGCCAAGGACGTGTCGGCGCCGGTGTGTCGCGCATCACCATGAGCTCGCGGACGTCGATCGATGGCGATCTTTTTCCCAAGGATCTCTTCGAGTTTCGAGATCACGTGATTCATCGTCACGCGATCTCCACCACCGAGATTGAAAACCAACTCACTTGTCGAGGCTCTCGCGGCGGCGAGGTTTCCTTCGACGATGTCGTTGATAAAAGTGAAATCGCGCGATTGTTCACCGTCTCCAAACAGAACAAATGGCTCGCCGACGAAGGTGGAGGTGATCAACCGACGGAACGCCATATCCGGTCGCTGGCGCGGACCGTAAACCGTGAAATACCGAAGGCTCGCCGTCGGCACGCCGAACTCAGTTGCGTAGAGCCGCATGAGATACTCCGCCGCAAGCTTCGAAACTCCGTAGGGGCTGACGGGGTTCGGGATCGTTTGCTCTGTCGTCGGAAGCGTCTCTGCCGAGCCGTACACCGAGGAGCTAGAGGCGTAGACGAGTTTCTTCACCGTCTTTTGTGCAGGGCCTTGCTTCACAAACTCGAGCAGCCTCTGCGTCGCGGTGATGTTGTTGTCGGTATAGATCTGAAAGGTATCGCCCCAACTTGCGCGGACACCCGCTTGCGCAGCCTGGTGAAAGATCCACTCGGCGCCGTCAAGGAGCTTACTCAGATCGACGCGAAGAAGATTCTCTTCGAGAAAAGTAAACTTCGGATTGGCGAGAGCCCCCTCGAGATTCCTCGCCTTCATCTCCCGGGGATAGTAGTCGACGAAGCAATCGATGCCGACGACATCATGCCCTTCCTTCAATAGGGCGTCGGCAATGCTGGATCCGACGAAGCCTGCAACCCCGGTGACCACTGATTTCATCTTGTATAACTCCTGTCCACTCGGAACGATTCTCAATTCGGCGCGGGGGCGTTTCAACCCGACTCGTTGCGTCGGACTCGTCTGCGTTCCGCGCTCGCTATCACGACGTGAGGAGAAACCTGTGAGGAAGTGGCTTCGAGAAGCCCGACCGCCGAGGTTTTTACCAGAATCCTGCCGGGAATGGAATCATGAGGGGCTCCGTAACAAACGTCGAGCGATAAACGCTCATCCGTCTGAGTTTGCGACTTCCGCGGACGGAGGAAAGAGCGAGAGTTGGTTCGGCGCCGAGAGCGCAGGAACAGGAAGCTTGAGCTTTTCCATCGCCAGCGACTGCACCGCGTAATAGACGCAACGAAAGGCGAAGGGCCGAAGCATTCGATATTGCTGATCCTGTGCGATCTTTTGCGCGACTGGAATGTCACGCAGATGCGATTCGTCTGTGGCAGAACCACTCGCCAAACATCCGAACGACACGTAATCCGCGTGGCGAACAAGCATCTCACCAAAGCGCCAGGCGTCCCGATAAAACTCGCCGTAGGGCAATATTGGCGATGCTTTGAGCTGCACTCGCACCCCTTCGCTTCGCAGCCGATCGCAAGCGAAAAGGCGCTCTCCAACCGGTGGATGGCCAGGGGAGTAACGCGAGAGAAGTCGATCCACCGGAGACTCAAGAGACACCGCGACGACAAGCTTGTCACCAAACGATCGAAGCGTTGCGAGTTTTCCGAGAACCTTCGGCGACCGCGTCTGAATTACGAGGAGACCTGGTGGATATTGCTTAAGGATCTCAAGACAGGTCGCCGTCACCGCGCCTTTCTTGTCGACCGCGAGAAAGGCATCGGTAATCAGTCCGAAGTAGATGACCGACGACGAGAGCGTCCCCTGCTTATGCAGGAGCGAGAGCTGGTGTTCCAACGCCCTCGCGTAGTTTTCCTTGTAGAGGAAATATCTTCCAACTGGCAGCTGATACTCTCGCGTGTCGCGAAGCCGCAGATCGAATTGATGAGGAAGAAAACCCGTGGTCGAAAGCGACGAAGTTCGATCTTCGCCCGGCTCGTAATCATCGCGCGACAAGCTCGAATGTGCGGCGGGGGCCGTTCGACTCGGCGAGAATACCTGCGCGTTTCTTTCCGATAATCGGTGATGGGAAAACGTAACGCCGTTCGGATACGCGTTCAGGCAAAAGATCTCCTTCGCACCAGAGAACCAGCTTCGCTGAAGCTCTGTTGAGCTGGGATCAAGATGGATGGCGCCAATCTTGGACTCATCCAATTCCATCAACCGAGGTCCTCCTTCTGATCGCGATCATACGCGATGGGTGGCGGTGTGACTCAGGCACTCCGAAAACCGAGAACTCATAACCCTCCGCCGCAGATTACCACGCGGTTTCTTCCTAGTTCAAGAGAGTTAAAGCTCACCACCGGCGTCCAGCGGTGAGATTTGCGTGAGGACGACGCCAGTTCGAATAAGGAGCTTCTCAGCGCTCGACCGCTCAGTTTCGCCGTCCCAAATCACATCGAACTGGAAGCTTCAAGCTTGTTGAACCCCATTCGAATGTCCCCGCATCTGATGTTTAACGGGGTTGAAGTGAGTGACCACCTTCGGAGGGAAATCATGAAAAACGAACTGGCGACTCTCTTGCTCATCGATTTCAAGAATCATTCGCTCGCGGTGGATGTGCTGCGAACGGGCGCGGAACAAGCGGCATCGACTCTTGAATCGCTCCCACTTTCTCTCTCGCACACAGTAAGAGATTTGAAGCGCGGCACCCGATCTCTCGATCTCAAGGGACTCGCAACGCTCGCGGAATCAGGTGAACCGCTTTACGTCCTCTTCGGCGTGACCAACGATCCGCTCAGCCCGTTTGACGAGAAGTTTCACGCCGCCCTCTCCGCGCTCAGCATTATCGCTCGCGGTAATGTGCGGCGGTTGGTTTTCCAAACGCGATCTCCGCTCGTTCTCCTCGCCCTCCCGGCGTTAGAGCAGCTCAAGCGATGCGCCTCTATCACCGTTGCTCTCGAAGCACTCGACGACGGAACTCATCGCCGACACCTTCCCCATGATCCCCTTCCGTCTGAACGGATCCAAACTATCCGCGCGCTGTCACGGATGGGCTTCGTCGTGAACGTGCAACTTGCGCCGCTCCTTGGTCGCAACTCGCCCGAGTCATTGGCGGAGCGGTTCCGTTCGGATGTCGGGGAGTTTGTTCAACAGGTGCGTAGCGTTCCGTTCCACCGTATCTATCGTGGCGGACACACGGGGTCAGCATCGGCACAGAGCACAGCCAAGGCCTTCGGTTTCTCGAGCTTCAGTGGCGCCGCTGACAAGTTCCTTCGCGCGCTCGAGAGGCTTTCCCCGCAATCGCATGTTCGGCTCCAAGGCGAGCTCGCCGCATAAACGGGAGCTGCACACAGCTGTTCCAGCGGAAATTGAAGAGTGTTACACCTGTTCCGGTCGAAAGCCGTCTCAAGAAGCTCTGACTGAATCAGAGCTTCCCCCCGCGCTTCGATACCGGGAGATTATGAACTCAACAGTTATCTCTGCTGTGAAGGCCGCTCGAATACACCGCTGCGCATCCCGCGCGGCGTTGCACATCGTGCTCCCTATCCTTTTCTTTGCGGCATGCAGCGCCCCGCGGCCGCCCATCCCCGCGGGCGAGATCCCTCTCCCGCGACCGGTCACGGTCGACGAGGAACAATACGGCCAGCGAGTCCTCGAGGAACTCCAGCAGCAGTATCCCCTCGACTACAATGACCCAAGCCTCAGTCGCATCACCGCCGTTGTCGATCGACTCACGAAGGCGGCGAAAGCGGATAAGGAACCGTGGCACGTGTATCTGTTCAAGGCGACCTCGGTTCAGAACGCAGCGGCGACCCGGGGGAATCACGTCTTTGTTTGGTCGGGCATGATGGATCAAGTGGCCGACGACGATGAACTGGCGGTGATACTTTCCCACGAGCTTGCCCATGTGCTCGCCGGACATACCGATCCAGATCCCAACGAAGAGGTGAAGAAGATCCTTATCAGCGTCGGCGCCGTTGCCGCTGGGATCGCCGTTTCGACCGCCACCCGCAATCCCTACATCTCAGCGGATCTTGGGAACGTCACGAGTTCGATCACCCAGCATGTCGGCGAGGGCATTGCGTTGAATCCGTATTCGCGTCAGCTCGAAGTCGAGGCTGATACCATCGGTTTGATGCTCCTTGCGGAAGCCGGATATCGGCCGGACGCCGCTATCTCGTTTTGGTCGAAGGCCGAGGCAAATCCGGGCCTCAGTTCGGGTCTTCAATTCCTTTCGACGCATCCATCGAATATGGATCGGCTCGCGAATATCCGAGCGAATATGCCACTCGCTCTCGCCCGCGCTCGCGGCGAGTATCGCCAGCAGGGAGCGGCGGATTCGTTCGACGTCCGCGGACAACAGGCGCCGATCGATTCTTCGCCTTCGCGAACGAGTGTGACTTCCTCTCCTCCCGTCGGGAACACTCGAGGAGTCGAGCAGTGGCGTATCGTGCGCGAAGGGGCTAGGCTTCGGCGCGAACCAACTGCGGATGCACAGGCGGTTGGAGAGTTTCGAACCGGCGCCATCATCGAGGTGAGCGACACCGAGCGCGGGTGGCTGAAGGTCGTTGCACCCGATCAGGGCTTTGTCGAGGGTGGCGAGGCCGCCCCGGTTCACTAGAATTTTTTCCGGCCTATACGGCTCAACGCTAGTTTGTCAGTAGAGGGAACGACGAGACATGTCCGACCAACCCAAGCGCGAAGAGATCGAGAGGATGCTGAACCAGACGCGCGCCCTGATGGCGCGGTCTCGCGAATACCTGCTCGAGAAAACCGCCGCAGGATTTCAGACTTACACGAAGTCGGATCAATCGGAAGTAACGGACATTGATCGCGCGGTTGAAGAGTTCCTTCGCGAGGCGCTTCGAAAATCGTTTCCAGGACACGGGATTATCGGAGAGGAGTACGACGCAGAGAATCAGAATGCAGAGTTTGTCTGGTTCATCGATCCGATCGACGGGACGCAGAACTTCGCCAACGGCATTCCGACCTATGCAAGTATCGTGGCTCTTCACCAGGCGGGTCACGCGTTGCTCGCCATCGTCGACCATCCCGCACTCAACCGTTGCTACTCGGCTGGGCGCGGACTCGGTTTCTATGAGAACGACATCCGCCGCCAGCTACCGCCAGAGGCCAACGCGATCGACCCGCGGGTCTCACTCGTCACGCTCTCTTCGCCGGCAAACTATGCGAGAACCGGTGATGTCCCAAAGATGACGAAGTTCCTAGAGCAGCACGGAAATGTTCGCATTTATGGTGACGCATTCTCTCAAACCTCCGCCGCAGCTGGGCGTGTTGGGGGCGCAGTGCATTACAACGTCAAGCCGTGGGACGTAGCTGCCGTGCCAGTCCTGATAGAGGAAGCAGGAGGTTGCTACCTCGAGAAGATTGCCGATGGTGACGGAGGGCCATACCACCGAGTCGTGCATGGGCGGCGGAGTGTTGTCGAATATCTCAAGCCGTGGTTTATCGGGTAGCACGCGGAGAAGAGCTCCTGCGTCACGGAATCAACGCATTTCAACGGAGAGTCAATCGTGGGTAAAGGCGACAAACGCACAAAGCGCGGAAAGATCAATAAGGCCAGTCACGGAATCGCTCGTCCGAAGCTTCGCACGAAGCGATCAAACGCAAAGAAGGCGGCGAAGAAGAAGTAACGAGTTCCATCCATCTCTCGTCGCGAGACCGTCGGATGGCGCGTCTCCGCGAGAACTCCAGAGGTTGAGAGCGAAGCCCGCGCGGTTTCGTTCTCAACCGAGATTTTCTGTTTCTTGGTGGTTTCGGCGGGCCGAAAAGCGGTCAAGCGCTCACCCGATGCCGCATCGTTCTCTTACCACACGCGTGTTACGCGTGATGGAACGGCAGAACCTATTCAACGATTGTGGTGAGGTCGAGCGATTCGACCTTCACGGTCGAGAAAATGGCTGGATTGTGAAAGTCCGGCGTTTCGCCATGGATTCCCCTGAGCGTCGCGTAGCGAACCCCATTCTCATACTGCGTCCCATACAGACAGGAGCAGACATTCATCTGCAAATCTCGCTCGAACGCAATCTCACGCGCGATCATGCCTCGGGGAACGGAGAGGCCTGCGCGCCACGACCGCTCGGTCACTTCCCCAAAAGCAACCGCCCCGCTCCCAACGTAAGCGACGTGCGAGCGCTGTCGAGGGGCAGAGAAGACTGCGCTCCACCAAGCGCCGGATGGGGCAAGATTGAACTCTTGATACACGCCCGTAAAGGGATCGCGAAGGAACACTTCGAATACATCCTGATTCCACAGACCCTCGACGAAGTCACCCGGCTTATGTGTCGTGTCGTAGCGGGGAACGCGCGATGTTCGCGCAAAGAACATGAAGCGTTCGCGATCGAACGCCACCGTAAACAGTATCGGCATCTCGAGCTCGCGCCCTTCCCAATCGCGATCGAGACGTTGGAGCGGAAGTGCCGAGAGATCGACGAACGCGTCGCCCTCGCGGAGTGAGTAAATCTTCGCCATCAAGCACCCTCTGCCGGATTCAACTTCAACTACCCCGGACACCATCGACGAGATGATCGTTGAGAAAAGCGGCGAACCTGTCGTGGTCTCCTGGAGAATCGAGCTCTCCTTCCAGGAGTGCGACAAATGCCTGATTCGGTTCTCGAACGTATGGTCGAACTTTCACCGCGTCTTTCGCCGTTACGATAACGGGAGTTTCGGAGCGCCGAAAGAACTGATCCCACTCTGCACACGAAATTGGCGCATGGTCGGGCAGGAAGAGCGAAGTTTCCACCGAGAACCCCATGCTCTCAACCGAGCGCTGAAACTGGCCCGGATTGCCTATCGCCGCCAGGAGCCGCACCCTCGGCTGCTGAGCCGGACGCAGTGTAGTCCCTGATCGAATGTCTCGAATGTCCGAGATTCGGAGCTGGAAGCCGAAGACCGGCAGATCAAGATCGGGGAGCGCCCCGGTCTGCGCTTCCACTCCAGGACGGGTCAACGCGATGATGCCGTGTGCTCGCCGGAGACCGGCTGCGGGTTGCTCTCGAAACGGGCCGGCTGGGAGAAGGTCCCCTCGTAAAGCGTCATCCAGACTCCGCCCGGAGGTGTCGACCACGATGAGGTCACAACTTCGGGCTAACGCTCGATGTTGAAACCCATCATCAAGAACGATGACGTCGCCCCAGCCGCGCTCTTCAACGAGCATGGCGCCTCGCGCCCGCTCGCGAGCGATGACGACAGGAACGCGCTCACCGAATCGCTGGGCGTGCATCACGGTCTCATCACCTACCTCACGCGGGTCGTCCTCTGCGCTGACGAGGCGCGGGCCACGCTGAAGCCCGCCGTAGCCTCGAGAGAGGATGACCGGTCGCCGCCCCGAGTTGAGCAGGAACTGAGCGAGAAACTGGACGAATGGACTTTTTCCGGTTCCTCCGACGGTGAGGTTCCCGACACTCAGGACTGGGATGCGGGGTTGGTAAGTCTCGAGGAGATGTCGATCGTATCCGTAATTCCGGAGCGTGGTAACGCCCCCGTAAAGCTTCGAAAGCAGGAGGCGAATGGGTGTCCGCTGAATGAGTTCCCCTCTCATCTCTCGCCGACGGCTCGTGGAGACTGGGGCTGATCGTGGGCGATCCGAGCGACAAGAACGTCGTCGATCTCACTGATCACGTGGCGAGTCGCGCCAAGATTCTTCACCCATGTGCGACGAGCACTCTCCCCGGAAGCTCGTCGCAAAGACTCGTCACGGGCAAGGCGTTCAATCACGGCAGCGAGTTGGAGTCCGTCTTCGACCTGGAATAACCCACCGCTCCGTTTGAGCTCGCTGACGGCGTCTCGAACGTTCTTCACCGAAGGGCCAACGATGACCGGAATGCCGAACATCGCTGGCTCAAACGGATTATGGCCTCCGATATCAACGAGCGTCCCTCCCACAAATGCCAAATCACCTGCCCCATAAGCCCGTTTCAGCTCACCGAGGGTGTCCAGCAGGAGGACCGGAAGATCGTCCCCGTGCCCGATACTCGAGCGCTGCAAATATTCGAGGCCATTATCGTGGAGCAGCCCCCCAACCGCGGAAAAACGATCCGCGTGACGCGGTGCGATAATGAGAGACAGATTGGCAACTTTTCGCCGCGCCTCGATGAAGGCGGCGATGACCAGCGCGTCTTCCCCTGGCCGAACACTTCCTGCGACGAGACAGACACTTCCGGGCGGCACCCGAAACTCGCGGCGCGAGACTACGCGATCTTCGGCGGCAACCACGTCCTCACCCTGATCGTATTTCGTCGAACCGCACACCTGAATCCGACCTCGCTGGACATTCAATGCGACGAACCTCTCGCGGTCGAGATCGGTTTGTACGAAGAACGTCTGCACACCGCGAAGCGCCTCTCCGAAGAGAGCACGGAACGTTTTGTACTGTTGAAAGGAAAAGTCTGAGATGCGGCCATTGACGAAGAACACCTTGGTCCGCAGCGATTGAAGGGCAAAAAGCAGATTCGGCCACATCTCCGTCTCGAAATTCAAGAATACAGCCGGATTGACCGCACGGGCGATCCGGCTCGCCACAAAGGGCACATCGAGCGGAAGGAAGAGGCACGTCACCGTCGGAAACATGCTGCGGGCGGCGGCGCGACCAGCGAACGACGTCGTTGTGAGGAGAAATCGGGCATTGGGATACCGCGCACTAAGACTACGCATGATCGGAACGACACCCTGCAGTTCCCCGAGCGACGCGGCATGAATCCAAACGACGGGGATGTCGTCGCGCAACGTCGTCAAGAACTTGGGCCACTCTCCGCCACCCAACCGTTCCGACATTGTCGAGCGGAACTCCGCGTTCTTCACCGCCCGCCACAACGCTCCGCCGAACAGGGCGACCCCGGCGGCGGCGCAGCCGAGCCGGGCAAGCGTTCGATGGAGTATTCGTGGAAGCGTCATCCGTGAACCGCCTCCTGCTCGAATGAAACGCTCTCCGTTCCCTCCGTTTGAAACTGGATAGCGCAGAGCTTTGCGTATTCGCCACCGCGGCTCATCAGCTCATTGTGAGTCCCAAATTCGACGACCTGACCGCGAGAGAACACCGCTATCGCATTGGCGTTTCGTACCGTCGCGAGGCGATGCGCGATGACGATCGCCGTTCGATCTTTCATCAACCGATCGATCGCCTGCTGCACCGCGCGCTCGGACTCACTATCCAAAGCGGCGGTCGCTTCGTCGAGAATGAGGATGGGCGCGTTTCGAAGCAGCGCACGCGCGATGGCGATTCGTGCGCGTTCCCCGCCGGACAGTCTCTGCCCCTGTTCGCCCACTGAGGTTTCAAACCCCTGAGGCAAACGCATGATGAAGTCGTAAGCGTTAGCGGCACGAGCCGCTTCGACGATCTCCTCTTGGGTCGCACCTAATCGGCCAAAGGCGATGTTCCGCGCGACGGTGTCGTTAAAAAGAAATGTATGTTGACTGACGAGCGCGATGCCTCCGCGCAACGACT
>JADYYL010000343.1 GCA_020853655.1 Deltaproteobacteria bacterium | reverse complement strand
GCGGCCAATAGAAATTCGATTGTCGCCGGGCCGACCGATAAGAGGGTCAAGTTGCTGCGCACGACGAACATTCCATACGACCTCGGCACCGTCCGCGGCGGTATGGAGTCGAGCGGGCAGATGATCGGAATGCCGCCGACAGTGTTCGGCTGGGACAATCCAGAGTGGGTCAACGGGCCGTGGTATCTGAGCTATGTGAACACGGTCACGCAAGTCATCCGAAACGACTCGCTTTTTAACCAGCGGAGTTTCAACTACAGCCAAATGCTCCCGTCGCCGACCGCAACTGCCGATGAAGTTATAACGGCCGTTGCTCAGCGCCTCGGAGTAACGCTCACTCCGGAGCAGCGGCAAGTGATCTGGATCTATATGAACAACCAGATCAATAACAGTGATGTGATGACTGCTGACCTTTGGGATGCTTCGAACGCTTCGAAGGTCCGCCGAAAGATGGCGGGTCTCGTCGAGATCCTCTCGCGAACGAACGACTTCCAAATGCGGTAACAAATCTCAGAAAGAGGAGTGAAGGTTATGGGCAAGATGACACGGCGACAGTTTCTCACTCGCGTCGGTGGCTGCGCAGGCTACCTCGCAGCATCGGGAATGTTCTCGACGTTGAACAGCGGGTTCGCATGGGCAGCATCGAGCTGCACGAACAATCGAAAAGTGCTCGTGCATCTCTTTCTCGATGGCGGGCTCGATTCCGCGTCGTTGCTGATTCCGAGGAACGTGAACGCCTACTTCGACAAGCGGCCGAACATTGGGATCGCCAATCCGATAGCGCTCAACGCGAACTTCGGGCTGCACCCAGCGCTCGTGAACGTCGCAGGAATGATTAACGGAGGTGGCGGCGCGGTCATTAACAAGGTCGGCTATCCGCGCCCGAACCGCTCCCACGAGGAGAGCAAGCTCATCTACTCGCGTGCGATCCGCAGCACGGGCGCAAGCATTAATACCGGTTGGGCAGGCCGCTTCGGCGACACGTATTGTGTCGGCAAGAACAACATCGCTTCGCTTTTCAGTTTCCGCGGTGCAGTCGAAGATCTGCGTGCGAATCAGTTTGTTCCCACCACGTCGGGAAGTCTCCAGAGCTATGGCTATACGAACGATAACGTCTCCGCGAATGACAGTCGTTTCCGACGCTATGCCATTCGAGACAATCGCATCTTGCAGCCGGGTCAAAACGACCAGCAAACGCTGGTCAATAATTCCTGGGGCGTCATCGATAACTCTGTCGCAACGATCGCGCAGGTCAATTCGAGCTACACAAGTCCGATCACATATGCGAACGACGGACTCTCCCAGCGCTTTCGAGATGCCGCGAAGTTGATTAAGCACCCTGACGCGAATCCCTCCGTGATCCTCCTTTCCCAAGGTGGATTTGATACGCACGGTGATGAGCTGACGAGCCTGCAGAATCTCTTCACGAACCTCGACCGCGCCGTGGGGGCGTTCTTTAACGACCTCACGAACATGGGTCGAGCACAGGACGTTCAGCTTCACGTGTATACGGAGTTCGGAAGAAACACGTTTGAGAACTCGACCGAAGGGACTGACCACGGGCACGGAACCTGCGCGCTTGTACTCGGCGGAACCGTCAATGCCGGTGTGCACGGTCCGGCCTACGAAGAGAATGATTTTGCGAACCTCGAATTCTTGCCCTCTGTCGTGGACTTCCGGGAGATCCTCAGCGAGTCTATAGCCGAGCACCTCGGCGTGGATCCGACCCCCATCTTCCCAGAGGCCTTCACCAGAGTAGGGTTGAATCTCATCGGGTAATTATGAAGCGGAATTTCGGACGTGACATGACGGAAGAGCAGCGCGCTTTGCGCGACTTTCTCTCCCGTATTATCACGCGCCACTTCGGCGACGAGGGGGATTCTCCGCTTGATTCCCCAAGCGCCGCGTGCCCAGAAGTTGTTCCGAGTTTGAGTGGTAAGTCGGATTCGGAGCGAGTCGCGCGGCCACCGCGTGGCCGTCCTTCGGAGCTCTGCGCTGCTCTCCTCGGTGCCGCTACCCTGTTCTTTGCGGCACCTGTTTCTGCAGAGGACAGCGCCGCTCAGAAGTGCGCCCATGGCGAGATCGCACAAGCAATCAACGCGACGGATATCGCCAACCTCGACATCGTCTACCCAGCCGAAGGATCCGTGCTTCGAAGCAGCGAGTTTACGGCGCTGTTCTCTATGACCGGCGATGGTGCCGCTGCCCGACTCGACCACGTCCACTGGATTCTGAGCGAGTTCGATAACATTACGGCACCAGATCTGAGCGGTGTCGTGGATATCTCCGCTCCGCGTGAAGGCGATCACACCCTGGTCGTCTATATGGCGACCCCGGAACACGTCCCGATCAATGGCAAGAAGGAAGTCAACTTTAAGATCGTCACAAAGGGAACGGTGATGCTCGCCCCGAGCTCCGGTGCCTTGCTCAACACCTCAAGCGTGCGAGTGAACTACACGGCATTCGGCGACCTGCCGGATGGAGCGTTGCTCAAGGTTCAGCTTGACGGGGGGCCAGAGATTGAGGACCTCGAAGCTGATGGCGACGTTGTGCTTGATGGGGTGAGCGATGGCTCCCATGTCGTCACCGCGCGAATTACCGATCCGGTCGGGTTTCAGCTTGGTGAGCATTCATCGTCAAATTTCGTTGTCCAGAGTGCTCTCAGCAGGGCGAACGCGAAGCGCGCGTTGTCGAACGTCGCACGGGCCCTCAAGCAGTCCGACGCGTCGAAGAGGAAAAGCTCGATCAAGAAGCTGCGCCCGATATTGCAACTGATGGCGGCAGGTGGTCGGCGAAATCCGGTC
>JADYYL010000342.1 GCA_020853655.1 Deltaproteobacteria bacterium | reverse complement strand
CAGGAGGAAAAACATCGTCGTCGCGATGATGAATGGGATCGCATATTTCCTCTCATGTTCATGCATCCCGGGCGCGACGAATTTCCAAACTTGTAGGAACGTGTGCGGGAGCGACACAAACAGTCCCGCGACGAGCCCAACCTTCAACTTAATGATGAACGCCTCCGCTGGGCCGGTGCCGATGAGCTGCACCCCTTCGAAATATTTGACCATGGGTTCACGGAGGACGCCGAAGATCTGCGTCGCAAACCATAGGGTGAAACAGGAAGCGAGCCCGATACCGCAAGCGGCTGCGACGATTCGCGTTCGCAGCTCCTTGAGGTGCGCGAGGAAGCTCATCTCCGAGACGTCAGTCATCACCCCGCCTCCGGTTCCGTCTTGGATTCGCACGTCTTCGAGTCGCAGTGCTCGCAGTTGTGCGGCTCATCGCCGTCGTGCGCAGCGAACGCCACGACCCCAGGAGCAGGCGATTCGGGAAGTGGATCCGTAGGGGCGCGACCAGGAACGCCGAGCGGAGTTGCGGCGAGATTCTTTGGTGGGGGCGTCGGCTCATCGTCCACCGAGAACATGATGTCGCGGCGGAGATCGTCCGTCGTACGTCGGAGCTCGCCCATCACCTTGCCGAGTGACTTTGCGACCTCGGGCAACTTCTCAGGGCCGAGGAAGATCAACGCGACGACGAGAATGACGATGACCTCTGTGAATCCGAGTCCGAACATAAACCTGTGAGTAACGAGGGAAAAAGCTCTGTCTCTCTCGATTTCGGTAACGCTTGATGTGTCCGAGTCGAAAAGGGTCGAGGGCGCACCGCGCACGGCACATCCTCGTATATCGTCAACTCATCGCACAAGTATTGAGACACTTTTGCGTGGCGCCCGATGAATATCGTAGACGGCGACTCTCCGGCAGGGCGGTTATAACCGCGGTATGTCATTCTTCTCACGGAGGAATACGACCGGAAGTGCAGCGATCGACACGTCTTGCACGTTCCGCGTCTCGCCGTAGGACATGTCCTTTACCTTCCGGCGGGGAATCGCCGACGATTTCCAAGCTCGGCCAACCAAGGCGCATTGAGAAGGAGTATGTTATCGTCCGGCGCGGGGTGAGGGCTTACGGGATTCGTGAGATCGAACCCAAACTCAGTCAAGATTGTCGGTTGCATGTCTATCCTCGGTAGGGCCATCGGTGTCGATTCCGGAAGAGATCATTGAGCGAATCCGTGAGCGCGTGAGCATCTCCGAGCTCATCTCTGATTCCGTCACTCTCAAGCGCACCGGGAAGAACCTGGTTGGACTGTGTCCTTTTCACCGGGAAAAGAGCCCATCATTCAACGTGAACGAGGACATGGGTTCCTTTCACTGCTTCGGCTGTGGGAAGCGCGGGTCCGCTTTCGATTTTGTGATGGAGACACGGGGTTTGAACTTCATCGAGACGGTGCACTTCTTGGCGAAGCGCGTTGGCATAGAAGTTCCGGAGTCTCGCGGAGGATCGTCGGGCGAGTCAGATGCTGCTCGACGCCAACGAATCTTCCTCAAAGAGGTCTTTCACGAAGCGGCGCAGTATTATCATCGGACATTCTTCGAGGATAAGGGCGCATCCAAAGCCCGCAGCTATCTCTCCAATCGCAAGCTATCAGACGACACGCTTCGTGCGTTTGATGTGGGCTACGCGCCGGATCGAGATGAACTGCTTCAGCAACTCGTCGCCCGATGGAGTGCCAAAAACGGAACTCCGATCTCAGAGCAACTCAGCAAAAATATTCTCTCGGCGCTGGTCACCCTCGGTCTCGTCAAGCAGCGGGGTGACGGCAGTCGTTACGATATGTTCCGCGGGCGGGTGATCTTCCCAATCTCGAAGAGCGATCGTTCCGTTGTGGCGCTCGGCGGGCGGCTCCTTGCGCCGCACCCCACCCGGCCAAAATACATTAACTCCACTGAGAATCCTCTGTACTCGAAGCGTAAGACGCTCTTCGGGCTCGCGCAGGCACTTGAGCTGATGCGGACCACTCGCGAGGTGTATCTCGTGGAGGGATACATGGACGTTGTCTCGCTTCACCAAATCGGCGTGACCAACGCGGTGGCCTCTTGCGGCACCGCCGTGACGCTCGACCATGTGCATGTCCTGAAGCGGTTCGTCGATCGCGTCATCCTTGTGTTCGATGGTGACATGGCAGGAATGAAAGCAGCGGCAAACGCGTTTCCCGTGTTTCTCAACTCCAAGCTTGATGTGTTCGGTGTTTCTCTCCCAACAGGGGAGGATCCTGCTTCCATGTTCGAGAAGGATCAGATCGAGCCGCTTCGCGAGGCGCTTTTTCAACAGCGCGTCCCCATCGTCGACCTTTTCATCCAACAGCGGCTCGGCGCTGCCGGAGAGACGAAGTCGGAAAAGGCGGCTTATCTCGGTAAAGTAGCGGAAGAGTTCGCTCGCTCCGTCGCAAAAGTGGAAAACCCCGTTGAACGCGAATTCCTGTTGCAGCGAGCGGCAGACATTCTGGGTGTGAGCGAGCAAAGTCTTCAGTCGTTGCTCCACAAAGGCAAGAAAGCCGATGGGTTTGGCGACTCGCCTCAGTCGCCTTCGCGCCACGCCTCTCACTCAGTTTCTCCGCCGACGCCGCCCCCAGCTCGCCGGTCCACCGAGGAGTCGCGCCAGGCAAGTTCCTCAGAAGGGCTCCCAGGAATGCTCCAGCAAGTCCTGGTCACCGCGTTGTGCGAACCGCGGCTTGCCGACGATCTCCTCCGCATCGAATCTTTCTGGGCGCTCGATTCCCGCGCCGATCAGTCGAGCGAAAAGATTCGCGCGTGGATGAGTGTTCGCGAGAATGTGCGTCGCTGCATCGTTGCCCTTTTCAATGAGCGCCCGGCAGGCGTCACTGAGCTCGTCCGCCGCAGTGCCCGACCAGGTTCCCCCGAGTGGGAGAACGCGATGGGCTCGTTGCGAGCCGTGCTCGAGCGGTACGAGCTTGACGCTACTGCGTTATTGGCCGAGTCGCTCCGACGCTCCCACGTGGGTGGTATGGCGGTTGGAAAGTTCATGGAAGATATGGCGCGCGTTCCAGAGCGATATTCGCTCTCGGGAGAGGTGACGAAGCTTCGAAGTCAGGAAGGGGGGGCGGAAAGCGCAGAGCACCGAGCCCAGCTCGCACAGGAAAAACTGCTCAAACGGCGCGAGCTCGAGCGACTCCGTCGACCCGGGTAACCCGATTTAAGGGGTAGGACACGAGTTTTCCTGCGGCCTTAACCTGACCTTCATGAATTGCTGCGTGTTACGTTGACGGAATGCCTGCATTAACCTATTGAATCCCCTCGTAAAACAGTAACGCTGCTTCGCACGTCGAACTCTTCGCGAGCACACCTCAAGATTCAGCGCATATAACGTTGAGCGCCGAGTGAAGAGTTGCTAGTTTCAGCGGTCCTCCTCCGTAGATTT
>JADYYL010000341.1 GCA_020853655.1 Deltaproteobacteria bacterium | reverse complement strand
TCCTCTCGTCGCACTCGAAGATCTGCTGCGAGGAGAGAAGCTGGCATCGAAGCTCGCGGAGAAGAGCGAGTATCGGGACGAACAATCCGTGCGGTTGATCTATGACGCGCAGGTTAAACGGGGCGACATCTCCGCGGCAGAACGCACCGTCTCCCGTGGTCTTCAGGTCAACCCAACGTCGAAGGCTCTTCTCGACGCAGCAAAGCAGCTCCAAGTCTACAAAGAGAGTGGGCTCTAACAATTCGGAAAGCCCCTGCTGGTTTTCCTTTGATTGTGTCTTTTGCCCGAAAATCCCATCCCCGCGCTGCAGCACGCCCCCCCTTCTTCGGCGCCCACGGCCCCTCTTTCGGGCCTAGGAGTTTCTTGGATTCTGCGTCTTGCGTGGTTAACCACCTGAAACCTCGAGCCTCTTTCTTCGAAAAGTCCGCGCCGAAACAGAAAGCCACCTACGGGATGTGACGACCTTTCCCTACGGACGGATCCTTCTGAACTTCAGGCACGAGGTTAACCATGCGAATAGACTCACTCCAGCGAAATATCGGTGCGAGCGGCAATCGTTCCCTCGTCGGCCAATATCTTCGCGTGGCTCGTAGCGAACGACAGTCCGAAGCCCAGCGCCCAAACCAAGGCCCTCTCCAGCTAGCGACGGCTGATGACCTCAAATCGCAACTGCTCAACATTTCGAACAAGCTCAAGGTATTCCGCGATGTCGGTTCGCTGACGGCGGAGGAGCTGCGGACCCAATCTCCCCAGCCAGCGGTACCGACTGAGGGCACTGGCGAGACCGAAGGTGGCGAACCCCCTGCACCTGAGGCTCCGGCGCCGCAGTCGAACGCGGTCTCGTTCAGCATCGATTCGAACAAGCCGGGCAAGTTCGGCCGTGAGCTGATGCGTAGTTTCCGCAGAGGCGTGAAGGAAGAGAACGATCCGCTCCTGAGAAAGAACGTTCGCGGCGATGTTAATTTCACGATCGGCGAAGGCGAATCGGCAGAATCATTCTCAATCCGCGTTGACCGAAATACGTCGGCAGAGGCTTTTGTGAACGAATTCAATTCGAAGGCGGGCGGACGAGCGGAAGCAAAACTCGTCGAAGTCGAACGGGAGAACGGCTCGACTCGGTTTCGGGTGGCCATCGAATCTCGGAATCCGACCCCGGTTGAGGGAGAGGAAGGTACGGAAGACCCCGCTCCGTCGACAAGCACCGACTTCTTGGGCAGCGGCTCTCTCGATATCTCGGCCCTTGACGCCGATCCAACTCAGGCAAAGGCTGGACTCAAAGCGTTCGTTGAATCGTTCAATAAACTCGTCCGCTATGCGAAGGACGGGAACCGCGAAGGCGACGTGCTCTCCGCAACCGCAGTAGACGAGCAAGCGATCAACGCGATTCGGGATGCCATTGAGGACTCGGAGTCGGAAGACGGCAGCGTCAAGTTCTCACAGTTCGTCACCGAGCGCGGCGACGGTCAGTTGAAGTTCAACGAATCCGAGTTTGAAAGACTTTTCCTCGACGATACGGAAGGCGCGGTTGAAGCCGTCCGGAAGTTGGCGCTCGCGGTGACGAGTTCGGACGGTGTCGTTCGTGAATTTGTGCAGACGGGTTCACTGGTCGATCAGGCGTTCAACAGCATTGCGGTAAAATCCGCCGAGCAATCGATCCGACAAATTGAAGATGGTTCGGTCGCGAAGTTAGAGGAAGCAAGAGCGCTGTCGAACCGCTCAGACTCAGTAGTTGTTGCACTGGAAGACAAGATTGGCTTCCTCCAAGGCCTGAAACGCTAGCTCTCCGCGCCCCTCCCCCGAGCCCCCCAGACAGTTTGGGGGGCAGACTCCCCCGTCTCGCTGGAAAAAACTCTCCCCCACAGGGTTTCCCCTAAAGTTACTCAGAAAAGCACCGATACCTGTAGAGGGTGAATGGACTCACTCGATTACACAGGGAAGGTGTCTGATGGAAAATGTCACGGCTTCCGAGCCGACCGAACTCGACTCGATCCTCCTGATCGACGACGACGAAGATCAACTCTACACATTCAAGGCTTTGCTCGAGCGCACACGACTCCGCGTATTCGTCGCGCGTTCCGTGAGTGATGCTCGCACCCTCCTTCAAGAGAAGAAGATCCGGCTTGTCGTCTGTGACGTCAATCTGCCGCGAACGAATGGGCGCGAGTTCATCAAGGAAGTTCGATTGGCCAAGGAAGGCCTCCCCATCATCTCGTTCAGCGCAGATAGCGAATATCCGGCCGACGAGCTGTTGTCCTGCGGTGCGAGTGCGTTCTGTGACAAGAGTCGCTCACGCGAACTCCTGCGAACTGTGGAACGGTATCTCTCTGAGTAAAACGCTGCTCCGTATTGCGTGCCCTTCCCCGCAAACGACACGGAGCATCGCCTCACCGAAGCTATCACCACGGAGCGGAATCACTCGCACCGCCACGGCCAATCGTCATCACCCAAAGAACCGACGCGCTTCCCGGAGCGCGTCACGGAAGCGCTCGACATCGCTCAGCGATGTATACGGACTGATCGAGAGTCGGGTCAGCGCGAACTCGTTTAACGCGGCCATCAGCGGCTGCGCACAATGGTGGCCGGCGCGCACACACATCCCCTTCGAATCGAACAGTTGCGCCAGATCGTGCGGATGGACGCCGGGCATCGCGAAGGACAGCAACGCGGATTGGCGATCTTTCGGCCCAACCACGCGGACGCCTTCGTCATCGAGGACCTTCCGAAACGCGGCGAGTACGACGGATTCATGCGCGTCGATGTTTGATATGCCGACGTTTGACAGCCATTCAATCGCGGCCCCGAGGCCGATGACTTCACCAATTGGCGGAGTTCCGGCCTCGAACCGATGTGGAGGCATCGCATACGTTGAGGAGTCGCGCCCGACCCGTTCAATCATCTGACCACCGCCCCACACGGGCGGCATCTCAAGCAGCAGTTCCTCACGCCCCCACAACACACCGACACCCGTGGGACCGAAAAGCTTGTGCCCCGAGAACGCAACGAAATCGACCCCCATTGCCTGCACGTCGATTCGCTGGTGAGCAACGGCCTGCGCCGCATCAACGCACACGATTGCACCGACACCTCTCGCGGCCTTGCTTATATTCGAGAACTCGAGCGAGGAACCGAGCACATTCGAGAGCATCGAGAGCGCGACGATTCGGGTCTTTGGACCAATCAGATCCACGACACTCGCTTCGTCAACGCTTTCGTCAGCGGAAAGCTCCACGAATCGAAGCGCGGCACCGGTGCTCTGACAGAGCATCTGCCACGGGACGAGATTCGAATGATGCTCGGCGACTGAAACGAGCACCTCGTCGCCGGCCTTCAGGTGAGTGCGGCCCCAAGACGCCGCGACGATATTG
>JADYYL010000340.1 GCA_020853655.1 Deltaproteobacteria bacterium | reverse complement strand
GCATCTCCTCGGCGCCGACAAACTGCGATGGTCACAACGCTATCAGGATCGACTTTCCTGTGGTTCCTGCGGCTCTGTGTTCCGCGCCCCTCGCCCGTCGGCGTTTACGTTCAATAGCCCGCTCGGCGCGTGCGACGAGTGCAACGGATTTGGTCGCGTTCTTCTGATCGATCCTCGGAAGGTCCTTCCAGATGATACGAAGAGCATCGCTGACGGTGCGATCTCGTGTTGGAACACCGAGACTCGCAAGAAACAGCTTCGCGAGTTGGAGAAGTTTTGCGCGGAGCAAGAGATCGACACGAGCAGGCCCTGGCGCAAACTCAGTGAGAAAGAACGGCAGCTCGTGTTCAATGGGGCGGGGAAGAAGGGAAAGTATCGCGGGATCAACGGCTTCTTCGAGAAACTGAAAAGCAAACGCCGCCACCTCCATGTTCGCGTGTTCCTCTCCCGGTATCGAAGCGAGGCGCTCTGTCCTATTTGTGAGGGCGGTCGGCTCAAGCGGGAGGCACTTCACTATTTCATCGAAGGCCGTTCCCTGCGCGATATTTGGTTCACTCCCGTTCGCGATCTGATCGGCTTCTTTTCGCCGCTGCTGGACGCTCACCGGGGAAACGAAGCCGTCGAGATTGCTTTGGAAGAGGTCGACGGAAGACTGCGATACCTTGCCGACATCGGTCTCGGGTATCTCACCCTTGATCGCCAGACGAGAACGCTCTCTGGTGGAGAACACCAACGGGTGAATCTGACTTCGCTGTTGGGGTCGCGCCTCGTGAACACCACGATTGTGCTCGACGAGCCCACCATTGCACTTCACCCGCGTGACACCGCCCGTCTGCTCCGATCGCTCGAGTCTCTCCGAGATCGTGGGAACTCGGTTTTTGTCGTGGAGCATGACAGCGAAATGATTGCTGCCGCGGACGAAGTGGTCGATCTCGGTCCGCTGTCCGGCTCGGAAGGCGGCACCATCGTTTATCAAGGTCCTGTCTCAGGTCTGCGAAAGAGTGCAGCCTCGCTGACGGGCAAGTATCTCTCCGGCGCGCTCCGCGTCACTCGAAAGAGCATCGCCGATATCGCGAAGGGAGATGTGGGCGATTCGCTGAAGAAGCGAATTCGGATTGAAGGCGCCCGAGCGAATAATCTGCGGAAAATTGACGTTGAGATTCCTCTCGAGTGCTTTGTTGTCGTCACCGGCGTCAGTGGGTCGGGGAAATCATCACTCGTGACCGATGCGTTCTTTCAGACCTACGACGCCTATCGGGAAAGCATTAAGAAAGGAACGTTAGAGCTTGACGACGATGCGATGGTCCGGCGGCTCTCGGGCCTGAATCAGGTCGATGAGGTCGTGCTCGTTGATCAGTCTCCAGTCGGGAAGACCCCGCGCTCAAACCCCGGAACCTACACAAAGGCTTGGGAGATCGTTCGCGAGTGCTTGGCGGATACGGAAGATGCAAAACGGCTCGGCTTGGGCAAATCCGCCTTTTCGTTCAACGTCGCGGGCGGGCGCTGTCCGCAATGCGAAGGAGCCGGGTATCAGCGCATCGAGATGCAGTTCCTCGCAGACGTTTTTGTAGAATGCGAGGGATGTGGAGGTAGTCGATTTCAGGACGAAGTGTTGAGTGTCCGTCTCGCCGGCAAGAACGTAGGAGAGATCCTCGATCTGACGCTGAACGAAGTCGTCGAATATTGCGGAGAGCTCGAGGACAAATCCCGTGCAGAGAAGATCCTCCAACGGATCCGGCCACTGGTCGATCTCGGGCTCGGCTATCTCAAGATGGGGCAACCCCTCAGCGAGCTTTCGGGTGGAGAGGCTCAGCGAGTGAAGTTGGCATCCTACGTCCAGGAGGGGAAACAGCGATGTCTCTTCATTCTCGATGAGCCGACGACGGGGCTCCATCCTCACAATGTGCAAGCGCTGCTGACAGTCTGCGATCGATTGATAGAGGCAGGGCATTCGCTCCTCTGCGTCGAGCACAATATGGACGTCATCCGAAACGCGGACTGGATGATCGATCTCGGGCCCGACGGCGGTGAGGATGGTGGGCAAATCGTCTTGACCGGCAACCCACAGCAACTGCTCGCAGATTCGTCTGCTGTTCAGCGTTCGCTCACTTTACAGGAGTGTTTGCGAGCCGATGGTATGGAGCGAGATCAACACAAGAGTGTTGTCCGGCCGAAGCGAAAGGCGAGCGCTGTCCGCGAAATTCGCGTCGTCGGCGCGAAAGAGCACAATCTCAAGGACGTGACGATCTCTATTCCGCAGGACAAGGTGACGGTGATCACCGGGGTGTCGGGTTCCGGAAAGTCGACGCTCGCATTCGATATCCTGTTCCAAGAGGGTCAGCGAAGGTACATTGACTGTCTATCGCCGTATGCTCGGCAGTATATTACGCAGGTCCGCCGCGCCGATGTCGAGCGTGTGGACCACATTCCTCCCACCGTTGCGATCTCGCAGAAAACCGCTCCGCCCGTTGGGATCTCGACGATCGCGACGACGACTGAACTCTATCAGTATCTGCGCTTGCTGTACTCGAAAGCCGGTGAACAGCGTTGCCCTGAGCATGGAGAGCCGATCACTGGCCTTGGCGCCGAGGAGCTGACCGAGGAGGTGCTCCGGTTTGGGTCGGGCGAGCGACTCTTTCTTTACGCGCCTGCGATCTCAGAGCGAAAGGGAGTGTATGCCGACCTCTTTGAGAGGGCCCTGCGCGCAGAGATCACGGAGGCGAGAATTGACGGCGTGGTGAAGACCATTCAGCCGGGTATGCGCCTGGAGCGACAGAAGCTCCATACCATTTCGTTGCTCGTCGGTTCGATTCAAAGCACCGGTAAGAATCGAGACCTTGTTCGAGCTGCGATGAAGCAAGCGCTGCTCTTGGGGAGTGGGACGGTCGAAGTGTCTCGGGGAACCAAGGATGCGACTCCGCGAGTGTTTAGTACTGAGCGGGTGTGCCCGGTGTGTCGCCGAGGGTTCCACGAACTCGATCCGCGCGATTTTTCGTTCCGAAGTCTCCGAGGGATGTGCGAAACGTGCGAAGGGCGGGGGAAGTTGGGAGAAGAAGGCGGAATTCGCCCCGTTGTGCAATGCCCCGATTGTCTCGGTGCTCGCATTCAAGAGCTTGGACGCAACGTGTTTATCGGAGAGAAGAGCATCGATGCGTTGTGCGCGATGAACGCTGCGCAGCTGCGCAGTTTTCTCTTGGGAGTTGAGTTCGCCGAGCGCATGGCGCCCGTCGTGAAACCGTTGCTGAAGGAGCTCACGCATCGGCTTGAAGTGATCGATGCGGTCGGACTCGGCTATCTCACGCTCAATCGAGAGGCATCGACGATATCGGGAGGAGAAGCGCAGCGCCTCCGCCTCGCTCGAACGCTCGGATCTCCGCTTTCAGGAATCTGTTACGTCTTCGATGAGCCGACGATCGGGCTGCACCCGAAAGATCATGACATGCTCATGTCGATCATTTTTCGACTGCGTGACTCCGGCAATACTGTTGTCATCGTCGAGCATGACGAAGAGACGATTTGTCAGGCGGATCATGTCATCGATGTTGGACCGTTTGGAGGCAGGGGAGGCGGAAGGATACTGGCAGATGGTCCTCTCGACGAACTCCTTCGAAGCGAAGAATCCGTCACCGCTCAAGCGTTACGAGAACGTATCGAGGCCGAGTATGCGCCGCCAGTGGCGGCGGTCGCGGCGGCCAGCTCCAGAAAAGCACCACTCCGCATCGAAG
>JADYYL010000339.1 GCA_020853655.1 Deltaproteobacteria bacterium | reverse complement strand
GCCGCGAAATACGCTTTCGAGCTGCGTTCGAGGGCCGGAGCGATGTGTCGAAACTGAACCGAGGTGTACTCTTGATCTTTGAGCAGATGCCACATCGTCACGAGCGCCACGCGGTGGTTCGCCTGAGGGAACGGCGAAGTCTGAAGGAAGAGAAGATGAAAAGTACCGATAAGAAGGAGGGGGTGGTGCGTGCCTTCTTCGAGCTCCTGTTGCAACCACTCGACAAGATCCGCAAATCGCTTTGGGGCAAGAAACGGCTGAATAGTGGAAAAGATAATCTCGTCCTTTCCCGCTGCAGGCGCTGAGAACGGTGCCACACTCTTCCGAAACGCGTCGCTCTCAGCGATATCGTCTTCTTCTAAGTTAAACTCTGCGCCTGTGATCGCCGCGTAAAGCGAACAGATTCCTCGGATGTCAGGGGAAAACGGAACGGAGTGCGCGGCGAGCAGCAACTGAAAAGCGCTCGAGGTGTCTTGGGAGCCGACCTTGTCCGAAGGTGAGATGTCCATCGGCGAAACCGTCGAGTCGAGCCGCATCGCCGCGATCGACCCATCCCGAATTGCCCGATCACTTTCACCGGATTCTTCATGCGCGGCGAGCGACGTCTTCTCAAGCCGACCGCTGAGTCGTTCAATTGCTGCAATCTGTCGGACGAGCTTGGGGGAGATGCGGAGTTGGAGGTCGATCATAAATTTCTCCTGGCAGGGCGCTCCCGGAGCGGGGCGCGCATCGGAGTTTAGCCGAAACTTAGCTGAATGGCTACGCGTCGAGCCTGGATTGGGGGCGTATCGTCGCGATATTGCGCCGCAAATTTGCTTTCACCCGGCCTTTTTGGCATACACGTTGTGCATCTTCCGCTCATCGTGGGGAGACGTATTCGTCTGCGATTTCAGGGTGTTACCCAATCAAGAGGTGTATATGGAGCTCTCTACGGAAACGAACCAAGAGACCTGGTTCTTCGGTGAATCTCGAAACTCGTCTGGAAAGAAGGGGGAATCTCGAGTGGCTGGACGTCCTGACGTATTGATTGGCCCCAAGTGCTACATCTCGGGAGCTCTCCAACTTGAGGGGCTTTCCGTTATTGAAGGGACCGTCGAAGGCGAAGTGTCGTCTTCCGGTGAACTCGTTGTCGCTGAGGGTGGAGTCGTTAAGGCGCGCATCACCGGAGCGGTGGTGAAGATATATGGAAAGGTGATCGGTGATATCGATTGCCAGACTCGGCTCGAGCTGAAGAAGGGTGCCAGTGTCACCGGAAACATCTCAGCGCAGTCACTCGTGATTGAAGATGGAGTTCTCTATCAAGGCTACTGCACCATGACGCAGAAGCCGGGGCTCTCCGTTGATGTTGTGAAAGGGAGCGATAGCTCGAAAGAACCGGTGCTCGAACTGACTCGAGCCGTCGGGAATGAGTCGCTCTCTGGGTCGGGTTCGTCGGGATCGACGAGCACCGGAACGCAAGAAACCGCTTTCTCTGGGTAGGACGCCTCTTAGGATGCTCGACGGTCCGATTCTCCAACACGTCATTCTCTCCGCAGCCCTGTTCCTCTTTGTGTGGCAGGTGCTTGGTCGAGGCGTATTTAAGCCATTTTTCGAGGTGATTGAAGAGCGCGAGGCGAAGACCTCGGGCTCCGAAGATCTCGCCCACCGGAAGCGCGACGAACTGAAACGACTGAACGTCGAGCTGGCCGTTTCGTTACAAGAGGCGCGGCTGCAGGGCCTGACCTCGCGCGATGAACTCGTGCAGCGCGCGAAGGTCGAGGCACAGACGATTCGCGAGAACGCGATGGCGTCGGCTTCGGAAGAGATTGCCCAGGCGAAGGTTGAAATCGAGCGACTCAAGTTAAGAGCTCAAGGGGACCTTCTTACTGAGATCGAACGCATATCGGACCTGCTCGTTGGACGCGCGCTCGAAGGCCCGTCCGGAAGGGTCGTCCACTAAAACGAATCCGGGAAATTCGCTCCCGGGGAAGTCAGAATAACGCTGGAACTGCTGAAACGATCGTTTGGAGATTGAGCGCTTGAATACCGACATGATGCGGAATCGAGTTCGAGGGAACGACTGGAGTGTGTGGGCTTTGGGCCTGCTCGCTTGGGTTGTGCTCGCTGCGTTCGCGGTGCCGGCTTTTGCCGCGACGGATACTCACGGAGCCGACGCGACGCACGGCGCAGGGGATCACGGTACAGGGGGACACGGTACAGCCGCTCATCACGAAGGCGAGGGGATCTCTTCGCTCGGATGGCCGCTGGCGAACTTCGCCATCTTCGCGGCGATTATCGCGTTTGCCTATCGCAAGAAAGTTGCGCCGGTCCTACAGCAGCGCACGATTGAGTTCCAACAGTTCCTTCAACGCGCCGGCTCTGAGCTCGCCAACGTCGAGCGTGAAATTGCGATCGTCAACGGGCAGCTTGGTCGTCTCGATCAAGAGCGTGGAGAGATCATGGAACGAATTCGAGTCGAAGGGGAGCAGATTGCGACCTCGCTCATTGAGTCGGCGCGACACGACGCCCGGAAGATCGAAGCCGATGCTGTGCGCCAGCGCGAATACGAGCTGAAGCGAGTTCAGAAAGAGTTGTCTGCGCAGCTCGTGGCGCAAGCCGCGGATCTCGCTCGGGCGAAGCTCGCGAACCGAGTATCTGACGACGACGATCGTCGATTGCGTGACGAAGTGCTGACCACGTTGATGAACTAAGGCAGAGAGAAGAACCGTGGCGAAAAGAGCCGGAAAATTATCAAGACGATACGCGCGAGCGTTGCTCACCGTTGCGGAGAAGCAGCTCGGTGCGGAGCAGCTTCAGCCGTTAGCTGCAAAGCTTGCCACATTCGGCGAAGAGTTTGAGCGCAATCGCGAGCTGCAAGCGGCGCTGATGAATCCGATGTTCCCCGTGCAAAGCCGAATCTCCGCTCTTCGTGAGATGGCTCGGCTGTTTCAACTCGGGGATCTGCTGGAACGTTCGCTCGATCTCCTGTTTGAACGCGATCGTCTCCAGATTCTCCCGGAGATTTCGCAGGCGTTCACCGACCTCACGAACGAGCGCGCGAAGATTATCGATGTTGAGGTTCAGGTCGCGAAGGATCTCGATTCTGGAGAGCGGAATCGAACAGAAGAGATGCTTCGAAAGACGATCAAGGGCAGCCCGCGATTTGCGTGGCGTGTGACACCGGAAATTCTTGGCGGGATGATCGTCCGCTACGGGGGGAAGGTGGTCGATGGTTCGATTCACGGTCGGTTGAACCGGTTGGAGCGCGAGCTCGGCCGGTCATAAGACAGCAACAAATTTCAAAGATTCATTCGTAGGAGCACCATGGAAATCAAGGCACAAGAAATCAGCCGCATCCTTAGCCAGCAGATCGAAGGCTACAAAGGGGGCGTCGAGCTTGCTGAAGTCGGAACCGTTCTTTCCGTCGGAGACGGAATCGCGCGTGTATATGGCCTGGAGAACGTCGGTGCTGGTGAGCTCCTGACATTCCCGGGCAACATCACCGGTATCGCGTTGAACCTCGAGGAGGACAACGTCGGGGCGGTGATCATGGGGGACACCTCAAAGATTAAGGAAGGCGATCTCGTCAAGCGCACTGGCCGTATCGCGGAAGTGCCGGTCGGTGAAGGCCTCATCGGTCGCGTTGTCGACGCGCTTGGGAATCCCATCGACGGCGCTGGTCCGATCGAATCGAGAGGGAATCGCCGAATTGAAGTGAAGGCTCCTGGTATCGTCAAGCGGAAGTCGGTTCACGAGCCGCTTCAAACGGGATTGAAGGCCATCGACTCGATGGTTCCCATCGGACGTGGACAGCGTGAGTTGATCATCGGCGACCGACAAACCGGAAAGAGCGCTGTTGCGATCGACACGATCATCAATCAGCGCGGAAAGGGCGTCATCTGCATCTACGTTGCCATCGGTCAGAAGCGTTCGAGCGTGGCCCAAGTCGTTGAGAAGCTTCGCCAGCACGGCGCGATGGAACACACGATCGTCGTCGCTGCGACGGCGAGTGAGCCGGCACCTCTCGCGTTCATCGCTCCCTATTCGGGCTGCACGATGGGCGAATACTTCCGAGACAACGGCAAGCACGCCCTGATCATTTACGACGATCTCTCCAAGCATGCCGTCGCCTACCGCGCGATCTCACTGCTCCTCCGCCGCCCACCAGGACGAGAAGCATTCCCTGGAGACGTTTTCTATCTCCACTCCCGCCTGCTCGAGCGAGCTGCAAAGCTCAGCGATACGATGGGCGCGGGATCGCTGACGGCGCTTCCGATCATCGAAACGCAAGCGGGCGACGTGTCGGCGTATATTCCGACGAACGTCATTTCGATCACAGACGGGCAGATCTTCCTCGAGGCGGATTTGTTCTTCGCGGGGGTTCGCCCGGCTATTAACGTCGGTCTTTCTGTCTCGCGGGTCGGCGGATCCGCTCAAGTCAAAGCGATGCGAAAAGTGGCGGGAACGCTACGACTCGATCTCGCCCAGTATCGTGAGAAGCAGGCGTTTGCGCAGTTCGGTTCGGACCTCGATACCGCTACTCGCCAACAGCTCGCTCGGGGTCAGCGCCTCGTCGAAATTCTCAAGCAGCCGCAGTATGAGCCGATGCCGGTTGAGCTGCAGGTCGTCTCGATCTACGCCGGAAACGAAGGGTTCCTCGACCTCGTCGACATTTCGCAAGTCCGTGAATACGAAGCCGCGCTTCATGAGCACGTGAAGGGCACCTGCCCCGACGTGTTGGGTGCGATTCAAACCGCTGGCGCTATGAACGATGAGCAGAACGGGAAGCTCCGAAGTGCTATTGAGCGCTTCACGCAGCAATTCCTCGAGCGCGCAAAGGCAGGAAAGGCCGCGACGACGAAAGCAGCAGCGGCTTCGCGTCCTGCTGAACAGCGCCCCGCAGCCCACTAATTGAACATCGGCAGCCACTCTACTTTCAGGAAGCGCGATGGCAGGTCTTAAGGAAATCCGACGACGAATCTCGTCGGTGAAAAATACGAAGCAGATCACACGGGCGATGAAGCTCGTGTCGGCTGCAAAGCTGCGCCGAGCGCAGGATGCCGCGATTTCGGGCCGGATGTTCGGCTCGAGACTGAAGAGCATCATTGCATCGGTGGTTCAGGAGCTGCCCGAGAACTTCGAGCATGCGTTATTGCGAAAGACGGAAGGCACGAAGCGCCGACTGTTGATCGTGATCGCGGGTGAGCGGGGACTCTGTGGTGCTTACAACACGAACATCGTGAAGGCCGTTGCCGCAAGCGAACCGCAAGGCGGTGTTGGGGCGAATGTCATCGCTGTTGGTCGACGGGCTGTGAGTGGAGGACGTCGCTCGCAGTGGAACATCTTGAGCGGGCACGAAAGCCTTCCGGAAGATCCTTCGAAGTGGCCCGTTGACGCGATCGCGAAGGAAGCGGTCGAAGAGTTCATGGCCGAGAAGTATGACGAAGTCGTCGTGTATTACACGAAGTTCGTTTCGGCGATGACACAACAGGTCACCTCCGAGGTCCTCTTTCCGCTCAGCGCGGAGAATCTGGTCTCGAAGGATGGGGATGCAGCAGCTGCAGCGCACACGCGGTTCGACGCGCCAGTTGCGGACATGTTTGCGACATTGATTCCGCTCTACATCTCGGCGCGTATCCGGGAAGCGGCGCTCGAATCCAAGGCGAGCGAACACGCAGCGCGGATGACGGCTATGGATAGCGCGTCGAAGAACGCCAGCGATCTGATCGATCGTCTGCGCCTCTTCTACAACCGCGCACGGCAGAGTGCGATTACGACGGAGCTCATCCACAACAACGGTGGCGCCGAGGCAGTGAAGTAAAAAATTTTCAGAGAGGGATAGAGGATATGTCAGATAAAATTGGTCGAATTGTGCAGGTAATGGGCCCCGTCATCGACGTGGCATTCGAAGCGGGCACTGAGCTTCCTGCGCTTGGAAACGCGCTGACGCTCACGAATACGGCCATCGATGACCAGCCAGATAACCTGATCGTCGAAGTGGCTGTTCACGTCGGCGACAATATCGTCCGAACCGTCGCGATGGACTCGACCGATGGTCTCGTCCGCGGTCAGCCGGTGAAGGACACGGGCGCGCCGATCTGTATGCCAGTCGGACAGGGCACGCTCGGCCGGATCCTCGACGTTGTCGGCCGTCCGGTGGACGAAGCCGGGCCGGTGAAGGCGACTGAAATGTGGCCGATTCTCCGCCCCGCGCCGAAGTTTGAAGATCAAGCAACGAAGAAGGAACTCTTCGAAACCGGGATCAAGGTCGTCGACCTCCTCGCTCCGTATGTGAAGGGCGGTAAGATCGGACTCTTCGGCGGTGCCGGTGTCGGAAAGACCGTCATCATCATGGAGTTGATCAACAACGTCGCTCAGGCACACGGCGGTTACTCCGTCTTTGCTGGCGTTGGTGAGCGAACCCGAGAAGGAAACGATCTCTGGCATGAAATGAAAGAGAGCGGCGTGTTGGACAAGTGCGCGCTGATCTACGGACAGATGAACGAACCTCCCGGCGCTCGATTCCGCGTCGCGCTTTCAGCTCTGACATGCGCCGAGTTCTTCCGAGACAAGGAAGGCCGTGACGTGTTGTTGTTCGTCGATAACATCTTCCGTTTCGTTCAAGCGGGTTCGGAAGTGTCGGCGCTCCTCGGTCGTATGCCATCCGCGGTTGGTTACCAGCCGACGCTCGCAACCGACGTTGGAGAGCTGCAAGAGCGGATCACCTCGACGAAGCGGGGTTCGATTACGTCGGTGCAAGCGATCTACGTTCCCGCAGACGATCTCACCGATCCAGCGCCGGCGACGACGTTTGCGCACCTGGACGCAACGACCGTGCTCTCGCGTTCGATCGCCGAGCAGGGGATCTACCCAGCTGTTGATCCGCTAGATTCGACCTCGACGATTCTCGATCCGCAAATCGTTGGCGAAGAGCACTACACGGTTGCTCGTCGCGTGCAGAGCATTCTGCAGCGGTATAAGGATCTGCAGGACATCATCGCGATTCTCGGAATGGACGAGCTCTCGCCGGAAGACAAGCAGATCGTTGAGCGCGCACGGAAGATTCAACGCTTCTTGTCGCAGCCGTTCTTCGTGGCTCAAACGTTCACCGGTCGCGAAGGCCGCCGCGTGAAGCTCGAAGACACGATTCGCGGATTCAAGGAGATCTGCGATGGGAAGCACGACGATCTTCCTGAGCAGGCGTTCTACCTGGTTGGAACGATCGAAGAAGCGCGTGAGAAGGCTGAAGAGCTCGCTCGCGAAACCAAGAAGCAAGCGCAGCGTATGGCCGCTGGTGCTGCCGCCGCAGCTGCAGCGTAAGGATGGAGTAGGTGACCGTGGAAACGACTTTTCCCTTCGAACTGTTCTCGCCGACCCGCCAAGTGCCGGCGGTTGAAGTGACGCTCGTCGAACTTCCGGCGATCGACGGGGAGGTCGGTATCCTCGCAGGCCACGAGAACCTCGTTGGCCTGCTTGGCACCGGACCCCTGAAGTATGTTGCTGGCGGCAATGACTACTGGCTGATGGTCAGCTCCGGGGCGTATCAGGTCGTTGATCGAAAGCTCGTCGTCATCGCCGAGCTGATCGAGGACTCGAAGGGTGTCGACCCAGAAGCGACCCGGGCCCACATCGCCCAGCTTGAAACCGCGATGGCCGGAAAGGCCCTCGAGACGCCGGAATTTACGGCGCTCGAACTCGACTATAAGCGGGAGAAGGCACGGCTCGAAGTGCACCGCCGCGTCGAGCTCGTGAACTAGCAGGGTTTTTACCGCGCGGCGAAAGCATCAGCTCTCAGCTGAAGTTTCCTTACATTGATCATCTTACGAGTCGTCCGCAAGGACGACCGCGACGCGCTGATCCGCTCGCTAGAAGTCGATCGAGACCGCGCGCTGTCGTGCGCGGTCCTCGAGAGATGGAATGTGTCGCCAGCGCTATTTGACCGCGACGATCTCCGCAGACGACACGTTCTGCATCATGGATGCGATGCGTCTGAATTCAGGATCTTTTCGGACCTGATCACTTTCGGGGCGCTTCTCGAGAGGGGCCTTCAGCGTTCGCTCCATGAAGTCCGCGTATGCGCCGAGAGCTGCAGAGGCTTCTTGTCCCGCGGCATTTGGTGCCCGTAGCGCATCGATGAACTCGCGGCTGTTGCCGCCTCTCTGCGCGATTCGAAACTGCTCATAGTAATCGACCGGCGCAGCCGCGGCGACGGCTTGATAGAGCGGCCGCGCGTCCTCTCCGTAAGACCGACTAAGCGCGTCGAGCTTCAGGTCCTTGATGGCGGTCGGGATGCCGGCGGAGAGCTTGTCGGAGACGAGTCGCTGGGCTTCTACGGGGCTAACAACGCCTGCCTGTGCGTAAACATGGAGATTCTCGGTGACTGTCTGCGAAACGTTTGGATCTGCTGAGCGCGCAGCCGTCGTGAGTGCACCGCGTAGTTCCTGACTCGAGGAAAAGAGCCGAGCTTGCTCGATATGTGCAGCTCCCCAACTCACAACGTCAGCGGCGTTGTGATCTCGAAACTCGGGTCTCCCACGGCTCAGTTCCTTGACCTGGTGCGCTACCGCATTTTGTCTGAGCTCTGGGCTATCGGCTCCGGCATCGCGGATATTGCCGTAATATTGTGATGCCAGGTCGGGGCGTTTTTCGAGCGCGATCGCTGCAGCCGTCTTCACCGCAGAAGGATCGAGCGAGGCCAGACGGTCTCGTTCGAAGAGGAATGAAGCATTGGCGTTCGCCGTGCGATGCAAGGAGGCTTCGCTTTCTGACACTCGGTCGGGTTCCGAAGGCGCCTGAACAATAATTCGAGCGAGCGATGCGCGTGTCAGCTCACCTCGAATCTCCGGCGATATATTTTGATACGTTGCATCTTGCCGGGCGGGGTCCTTGCTCGCGAGCGCTACGAGCTGGTTGAGAGGATCCTTGATGACTTGGTCATACTGGCTGCAGCTTGGGTAGCTGATGCCGATGCCGCTCAGATTACAACTGACGGTCTCGCTCCAAGTCCGTTCCGCGGGTTGCTGGGATTGTCGGGGTGATTGTTCCGGTCCGGGCATGTTTGTCGCGCTCCTGCAAAAGAGTGGCTCTGATCATTATGTCGAGAGCCAGTGGACCCGTAGCATCTATCGATCTGGGGATTCCCGAGTGAAAGTGGTGGGTTATTCGCAATGGGCGTTCGCGGGTTTCTCTCGATTCACGCCGGCTCTCACGATCCGCAGCGAACTATTTCGGCTTCTTTTGCGCGTCCTCGCCAAGCCGTCGAGTTTCCGTAGCGTAGCGATTCGCCTGCTGATGGAGGAGCGGAATGCCTCCCCCCGCCTCGGTGATCTGCTGCTCGTATTGATACGCAAGGTCTGGGCGGTGCTGCGCGACTCGGCGACTGATGTGCATGACCACATCGCGTTCGAGCGAAGTCAGGCTCGACCCGAGAATCTGATGGGCGAGTGGCTCTTCGCTTTGCGACAGGTTTCGCGTTCCCGCTGGAAGCGGCTGAATGGCGCGATCCACGACTGCCGCGGCGAGCTCTCGGCGCGTTCGGTCGGGAAGACTTTCGTATCCATTCCGAAGCGCGGGATTGGAATTTCCAACGGAAACCAATTGACCGAGTGGATCGCCGAGCACTCGATCGTATTGTTCGCAGGTCGGAAACTTTACGCCAAGCAAGCCCGCGACGCTCGGCGATGCGCTCGCAATCGAGCACTCCGCTCGTTTGACGAGCGAGAGTTGAGCGGAGGGTTGTGGTTGAGAGCGGGAGTCTTGTTCTGGTCCGGACATGGCGCCACCTCTTGGGTTGATACGATTGTTATGTAGTGCGCCCTTCTTTTCGCTGCCAAAATTATTCGCTGGTTTCCGAACGGATGAGCGCCTGAGAGAGGCAAATCAGCCGCTCAATGCGCCGTTTTCTCGAGGTTTTTGATTCCGGCACTTCCCATGCGCGATAGTGCATAACAGATGACCACGGGGCCTCCCCGAAATGCGGTTCGCCGCAATTGCTCATTTCCATTTTCACACGAGAAGAGAACACGGTTTCGGTGCCTGCGTGCCGCCCAATGGGCCGCGACGGGGGCGAATATTGTTTTGGTGACGACGATGATTTGGAGGGATTGAGACGATGACGAGAAACGTTCGGCTGGCGATGGTGCTTGGTTCGGCGCTCTTATTCGCGTTTGTCGCACCCGGTGTGCGACTGCTCGACGGGAGCGTATCAGGCCTGGACATCGCCGGATTGCGCGGGCTTTTTGCCGCGGCTCTCCTGGGGATCGTCTGGGTGGTACTGTGCAGGTCTGAGCGTGAACCGCTCGTGCTGCGTCGGGAGGTGATGATCGCCGCGTTCTTCGTGGCTGCATCATCGTTCCTGTCGATCTACGCGCTCTCCCTGCAGAAGACGGCGACCGCCGCCTCTCTGCTCTACGGCGCTCCGGTCTACGCGCTAGTGCTCAACCCGTTTCTCGGGAAGCGCACGACGTGGATCGAAGCGATGGCTGCTTCGGGGACTGGGGTGGCGCTGTTCGTGCTGCTTCAGGAAGAAGGGGGGTGGACGCTGCCTGGTGTGATCGTCGGGATCTTCAGCGGTGTCGCGCTCGTCCTCGTGGGCTATCGGTTCCACGCCATGTCGCGCGCAACGGACAAGGTGCTGGCACTGTCGCTCGGCTCCGCTGCGCAAGCGGTGCTGATCCCGTTCGGAGCAACAACGATCGGTTCGATCTCCGGGTCGGAGTGGCTGATCCTCGCAGGTATCGGACTCTTCACTTCGGCGATTCCAAACCTCCTGCTCGGACTCTCGCTCTCTGACAAGGAGTCGCTGATCGGACAGACCATCGCACTCGCGTTCGAACCCTTCTTCCAGGTGGGCCTCGCCTATCTGATCGTGAAGGAAATCCCGGGCTGGTATGGGTTCTTCGGCTGTGCGCTCCACATCCTCGTGGTGGCGAGCTACCGAATCGCAACGCTTCCTCGGCCGGTGTCAGCGCGAGCTGCGACGGCCTAGTCACAACACGGCACGAGTAAATGGGTTCATCCCATTTACTCGTCGTCGCCGTCTGTTTTCCTGGTTGTATTGCCGTGTTCTCTTCACCCTCTCACTCGGGCGAACTCACGACTTCGACGACGCCTTAATCACGACCTTCCCGTCCTTCAGCACGACCTTGTAGTTCAGCTTCTTCACGCCGTGCTTCTCCTTGAGAAGCTTCGCCTTCTTCATCAGCGAACTCTTGAACGCGTCGAAGTCCATCCGCGAGTTGTTTCCGCCGGCCTTCTTCATGGCGTTTTCGTAAGTGTCGTAGAGCTGGCGAATGCCTTTCTCTGCGCGGCCGAGCTTGGACTCTTCGCGGCGGGCATCTTCGAGCATCTTCTCCCGGAGTTCTGCCTTGAAGACATCGCGGCTGTATTTCCCCTCTTCGCGAAGCTTCTGAACCCGTTCCCAGTACGTGTTGTAGGTCTGATAGCGGTGGATCAGGGTGCGGAGCCGAAAGCGGGTCGCGGCGATTTTGAACGGGGCTTTGAGGAGCCGTTTGATCTCACGGACGATCTCCGCCTGGGCCTTTGTCGGGGGTTGGGGGAGGACATCGATGAAGTGCTGCTCGAAGAGCACGCGTACCTCTTCGATGCGCGCCTCGAGGCGGTCAAGCTCTCGGTCGAGTTCGCGGCGATTGCCCTCCGGCGACTCTTTCTTTTCGAGTCGCGTCGGCTTGTCTGACTTCTTCCTCGGCGGTTGTTCGCTCATCTTCAGTCCAAATCGGACAAATGTCCGGAATACTTCAGATGAGCGTTATCCCGGGATCGTATCAGATACGGTTCCCAGCGTAGATCGACTTAAAGTAACGGAGGCCAAGGTCGCGGATTTACGTGAGTTCCAGCGGAAGCGCGGAAAGGTGGGCGATCTCCGGGGTACCCTCGCGCCAGAAGTAATAGGAAGCGGCGTCCCCCGTCGTTGCCACGTAGTGTTCGCCTTCAGCATTCACAGCGTAGATCACGACCGTGCCGATATGCCCGCCGGTCAGCCGCCGGAGCTCGTTGCCGACGTCCGTCACCGCCTGCTTCGGACTCATCCCCGCTTTCATGTTCATCACCACCGAGTGCGCGGCGCACGTGCGGATCGTCATCTCTCCCGTGTGCGTGCACGCCGCCGTGCCATATCGCGAGTCTGCATAGTGACCCGCTCCGATGATCGGCGAGTCTCCCACCCGACCGGGATACTTGAAGTCCCAGCCCGACGTGCTCGCCCCGCTCGCGCAGTGCCCGGTGTGATCGCGAACGAGTGTCACGACGGTGTCCTTCGGCCGTGCTTCCGGGAGTTTGTAAGAGATGTCGATTGATGTTCCGAGCCACGGCGCGAGCGGCGCATCGGGTCGTTCAAGCTCCGCGCGGGAATCTCCAACCCACTGCTCCCACTTCGCTCTCGCGTCGTCGGTCAGCGCAGGTTCTGCTGCGACGCCGATCTCACGCGCGAAGCGATCTGCCCCAGCCCCGACGAGAAACACGTGAGGCAACCGTTCCATGACTTGCCGGGCAACGGTCAGCGCATGTGGCGTGTGCTCGAGCGCGCCCACTGCACCGCACCGCAACGTCTGGCCATCGAGGATGCTCGCGTCAAACTGCATCGTGCCGAGGATGTTCGGCATGCCCCCGCGCCCGACGGACTTGCAGCTCACTTCCGCCTCGACGATCCGCGTCGCCGCCTCGATCGCATCGAGCCGATTCGCCCGCGCTTCAAGCTGAACCCGTAGCTCGCCGATGCCCGAACTTCCTTCGCCATTGATCAAGAAGAACATACGGCTCGCTCCAATCGTGGCTCCCTCGTATTGTCCTTGAAGGGATCACCGGATAACGTTTAAAACCGCTGGTCATACTCGAATAAGCTGGTGGAATACGAAACGCCAGTGAAAACTCAGCGAATCCTCGAGCTTGATTCCATGAGCAAGGCCTCGCTCTTCCTGCGCTCCGCGATTGTGCTCCTCGCCGTCGGCTTCGTCGTCGTGATCGCCGCGCGCTCTGCGGCCCCGTTGTTCGAGCGCGGTGAGCGCTTCCGCGATTTTCGCCAGTTCTGGGGAGCGAACCAGGTTATTCAGCAGGGGGGCGATCCCTACGACGCGCCGACGCAGGAGCGCGTCCAGCGCCCGAAGTTTCAAGAGCGCGCACTCACCCCGTTTGTCCCCCCTTGGACGCTCGCGCTGGGTTCAGCAATAGCCACCACGGATTTTGCAGAGTCAGTCGCGCGGGTGACCATCGGCGGCCTCGCCCTGATTCTCTTCTCCGCCTTGCTTACGAGTCACGGGCTGGGCCTTTCTCTCCGATTCGGCCCTCTCGAGATCGTGCTCGCCGTCGTGCTCTCCTTCCCCGTGACGCACACGATCGCCACCGGTCAGATCACCGCGCTCAACGCCCTGGCCTTTGCCGCGCTCTTGATGGCGCTTCGATCAGGTCGCTCATTCCACATCGGACTCGCAGCGACGCTGTGCCTCTTCAAGCCGCATATTTTCCTTATCGCCCTCGCGGTCATCGCTCTCCGAGACCCACGAATGCTGATTGGTTTGGTCGTGGGCGGATTCGGATTGCTCGCGGCAGCCGTGCTCTCCTACCCGCCGCTTGTGAACGGCTGGATCGCAGCGCAACTCGCAGGCGGAAGCGATGAAGTATTGAGCAACAAGAGCGAGACGATCGTGACGCTCATACGGGAGACACTCCATGGAGCACCTGCTTGGCCGGTTGCCGCCGTGCCAATACTGGGCCTCCTCTACGCGGCGCTGACGACGAAGAAACTCTCTGATCCGCGCGAGTTTCTTCGGCTGGCATTTATCAGCGTTCTCTTTGCGCCGTATGGCTGGGCTTATGACCAGACGGCATTGATAGCCGGGCCGATCATCGCGGTGCACTTCTTGTTGAAAGGTGGAACTCCGCCACGGCATCTGGCGATTGCAGTGGGATACCTCTTCGCGGCGCACATTCTTCCCTTCCTTTTGATGGGGCGCTCAACGTATTACGCGACGCTGGCGTTTCTGCCTCCGCTCGCAGGGCTGATCATGTTGAGAATGCTTTGGGATGAACTTGCGCCGGAAAGAGGCGAAATCGCGGCTGTCGGGTGAGTTACGAAACGCGGCCCGTGAGCGTATGCGCCGGAACCCCGACGGCTGTGGTATGCGCCGGGACATCGCGAATTACCACCGCACCTGCGCCGACCGTCGCGTATTCTCCGATCGTTACGCCTGGAATAAGTGAAGCTCCCGTATAGACCGTCGCACCTTCTTGAAACGTCACGCGGCCTGCGCAAATGACGCCGGGGGCGAGGTTCACGAAATCCTCAAGCACATTGTCATGCTCGATGACGCAGCCGGCATGAACGATCGTATGATTTCCGATCGTCGCGTTCGATTCAATCACGACCCGGGCGTTGATGATATTGCCGACGCCGATGACCGCCGATGGTGCAATCACCGCTGTCGGATGGATGGAGTTTCGAAAGGCAAAGCCGCGATTAGAGAGCGATTCGGCAAGCACCTTCTTCTGTTCGCGGTTCGACACCGCGAGGATCAGGTCGCAGCTGGTGACGTCCTGAGGCAGCTTGTCGAGGGCGCCGAGTACCGGAACGCCGTTGACCTCCGTATTCCAGATCTCGGGGTTGCCGAAAGTATCGATGAGTCCGACGACCTCGAACTCTTTCGAAACCTGGGCAGTGGTGATGACATATCGGGCGACAGCGCCTGCGCCGACGACGATGACTTTGTTTGGCATAAGTGTCTGAGCCGGAGGTCGCGAGCGGATTGCATCCTCTCAGGGACCGAGTCCCCGAGAGCATTCAGATTACTGCCGCTCCGAGACCCGTAACTTACCACCCTCTGGAGTCTCTTCGCGAATGAGCTCGTCATACCAGAAATCGGCGCGCAGATACCCGATTTGTCGCGACAGCCGCGCGAACTGATCGGACAGCAACGCGAGGGTCATCGTCACGAGCGACATGAGCCACATCGTGCTCGTCACGTTGTTGATTCGTGCGAAGAGAACCAGATCTCGGAGGGTGAAGAACACTGCGATCGCAGAGAAAAACAGGACAACAGGCATCAGAATCCGGAGCGGATCGAAGTAGACGATCGTTCGGATGATGGTGATGAAGTAGTTGTAGGTATCGCGGATCGGGCGAAACGACGACTGGCCGATGCGCTTTCGATACTCGATCTCCACGAAGTCGACGCGGAGCCCTTCCGTGAGGAAGGCGAGGGTAATCGTGCTCATGATCGAGTGCCCGCGCGGATAGAGATACGCGAAGCGCAGCCCAAGATCACGATCGTACAGGCGCATTCCGGAGTTCAAGTCGGGAATGTAATGCCCAGAGAGGAAGCTCGCCAAGACGCGAAGCACCGTCTTCATGAACACGCGGAGGAAGTGGAAGTCCATGGCGGATTCTTTCCGTCGTGCGCCAACGACCATGTCGGCGTTGGCCATCTGCTCGATCATCTGCGGGATCTTGTCGACCGTATACGAACCGTCGGCGTCGGACTGGAGGATGATTCGACCCCGCGCGAAGCGCATCGCCGTAACGCGCGCGACACCTCCACCGAGATTGCGGCGGTGGCGAATAACTCGGAGATTCTTGATGTCGCGAACGCTGCTCAGACAGTCGTCGGTCGATCCATCGTCCACGACGATGAACTCATACGAATAGGGAAGCTTGTCCATCAGCTCGATGAGCTCGAGGACGGTCGGGCGCAGCGCGCCCTTCTCGTTGTAAACGGGGAGGCAGATGCTGACGTCCAGCTCGGACTTAGTTTTTTGCATAGAACGCTTTGATCGAATCCACGACATACTGCACTTCTTCTTGGGTCAGCTCCGGAAATACCGGGAGAGAGATGACGGCACTCGCTGCCATGCGCGCCACGGGAACATTGGTGTAGGCGGCGGGGAGGTTGAGCTTCTTGATCATCCCTTCATCGCAGAGCGGCTTCGAGTAGTGCACCATCGTCTCGATGCCCTGACTCTTCAGTGCAGCCGCTAAGCCGTCTCGGTTCTTCGCCTGGAGAACGTATTTGTGAAAGTTATGCGTGCTCCCGGGTCGTCGCTTTGGAACAGTGACTTCGGTAACGTTCTTGAGCCCTTCGGTATACATCGCGGCGACTTCGTTGCGTCGGCCGTTCCACTCGGTGAGATGATCGACCTTGAACGAGAGCATGCCAGCCATGTCATTGGCGAGTTGGCTGTTGTAGCCGAGGATCTCAAAGCCCTTCGTCTCCGGGCTTTTCCCGTGATACCGCATCATGCGCACGGTGTTCGCGAGATCGTCGTCGTCGCAGACAAAGATTCCGGCACTGCTGAACGAGTTGATGACCTTTGTGGGATCGAAGCTGATGGAGCTTCCGACGCCGAGGCTGCCCGCGGGTCGCTTTCCGTCATAGGCGCCGATCGACTGAGCGGCGTCTTCGAGGAGAATCAAATTGTGATTCGCCGCGAACATCTCCACTTCGGTGAGGTTCAGCGTCTGCCCAAACATGTGAACGGCGAGAATCGCCTTCGTCCGCGGAGTGATCAGGCTTTCCGCGGCCTTCAAATTCATCATGTAGTAGTCGGGGTCGATGTCGACAAAGACAGGAGTCGCGCCGACGCGGACGATCTGACTGACAGAAGCGAAGAACGAGTAGCCCGTGACGAGGACTTCGTCTCCTGCGCCGATGTTCAGCGCTTCCATTGAGAACGCGAGGGCGTCGGTGCACGAACCGACCGCGACGCCGTGGCGACGATTACAGATCGTGCGAACCTTCTCCTCGAGCTCTGCAACGTCAGCTCCCTGAAGGACCTTTCCGGTGGACCAGACACGGTCAGCTATCGCGAGATACTGTTCTCGATGATTTTTGTACTGCCGGTCGACACCGAAATAGGGGACCTTCATTGGCGGCTCTCCATGGCAATTGGGAAGTTCTTCAACACTTCACGCTGTTCGCGCAGGTAGTTCGCATATTCAGCAAGGCCGTGCTCGAGATCGATCTCTGGGCGGTAGCCAAGCAGCTCGCGTGCGCGGGTAATGTCGAGCGCGCCACGCTTCGGATACATCGCGTTTGCCTCGAGCTCTTCGATCTTGGCCCCTGGAACGAGATTCGCGACGATCTTCGCTGCGTCGCCAAGGCGTCGGCCTTCGCCGCGGGTCATGTTGAATGTCTGCTTCGATGCTTCTGGCTTCAACGTTGCGAGGACAACGCCTTCGGCGATGTCTGTGACATACGTGAAGTCGAGGCGCTGATCTGGGCCCTTCACGCGCAACGGCTTTCCGTTAAACGCGTTCTCGAGGAACAGACCGAGCACTCGTGAGTTGTTGTCGGTCGGTCCGTAAACGGCAGACGGTCGGACGACGGTGTAATCGATGTTGTAGAGACCGCCGAATGCGCGAGTGATGACCTCGCCAGAGAGCTTGAGTGATCCGTAGACCTCTTTCGGATTCGTCGTGTCGTCTTCCTTCACCGGAACCTGGGCGAAGTCGCCGTAGACCATGCTCGAGGAGACGTAGACGAAACGATCGATCGTCTCGATGTCTCGCGCGACCTGAAGGAGGTTCATCGTGCCCTGGAGGATCGTGCTCAGCGCTTCCTCGGGATGCTCGACGGCGAGGTTTGCGAGAGGCATCGCCGCGAGGTGGACGATCTTGTGTGGCTTCACGTCGGCGATCGCCCGGCGAAGGAAATCAAAGTCGTGTGTATTGCCGCGAACAAAGCGCGCCTTGTCCGAGAGTCCGGCAAGCCGGGTCTGGATGTTGTGCAAATGCGCAGGCTGGATTGGGTAGAGGTAGTTCACGAACGAGTCGTAGAGCGTGACCTCGTGGCCCCGGTCGAGGAGCTTTCGGACGACGTGCGACCCGATGAAACCAGCACCGCCTGTGACAAAGATTCGAGCCATAACGAAGCGCCTTAGTCAGGAATTGGAAATTTGTACACCGCCGACGGGTTTAATACAGAGAATGGAGGTATTTTGCTACTGGATGGGGGATTGCACCATGAGAAAAGGTGCTCGACGCAGCTCATTTTTGCTCGTCGGGTGATCGATTTGACTACGGCGACCTCCTCGCGTATTTCCGACAACTTCAATGCTTTAAATCTGTTCTCTTTCTCTCGTTATCTGGGCTGAACGACTCATGCCAGAGCAGGCCAAGGCGCACCCTTGCCCTGCTCGCAGGGCAGAAAGGTTTCTCATTCACAGGGAAGACAGAAAGGGGGAGAGGACGTTGATCGCAGAACTTCATACTTCGCTCGAGGGCTATGTCCGGCAACAGCAGGAGTCCGCGAACCAGTGCTCGCTTGAGCAACTCGTCAACGAGCTCCGCGCGCTGAGTGCTTGCGCCGAGTCACTCGCTCGTGAAGTCGAGTGCATGCCGAACAGAGGTGCGGCAATCGCCACTCGCGAAGGGGTGGCGCTCGATGAATGTCGCACGTCGTTGAATCGAGTCCTTTCGGACGACCTTCGACGGAATCGGCAATCCAGTCCGGCGAGCGTTCTCTACCGAGGCGTCGCCGAGAGGTATCTCGGACTCCGTCACCTCGGTCGCTCCGAGCGCTTCGACAAGGCGTTCTGGCGGCACGTGGCCCGCGGGCTGACCGGCGGAACGTGCAGCACGCTTCCGCAACTCGCTGAATATCTGAGCAGCATGGAAGAGCCCAGTTCGGCTCGCTGCGAGATCACCGAAGCCGACAGGGCTGCGGTTCGGGAGTTCCTGATGGATGCTCTTCTGGACGTCATGGAATCGAACCCGGGACTCGCCGCGATCTTCACGATCCTCCTCGATCTCAAGGTCGAAGAGGGGCTCCCACTTACGTTGGCGGAACATCTCTACGCCGCTGCGTGTCATGAGCGGCCGGTGAAATGCTATAAACTGCTCTCGTTCATCAATAGCGGGAGCTTCCGCGGTTCATTCGCTACTCGACGCGAGAGTCGCGGGCTGATCCTCACGCTCACACCGGTCGGGGCGAACATCGCACTGCGACTTCGCAACCGGGCCAGCAGAACCTCCAACTGATTCGAGGCGCTGCTTCGAATGCGGTAGCTTTTGGGAGGTCTCGCGCGGTTTTGAACCACACAAGGTTACCTGACCCTGCGAGTCTCCCAATCTCTGTTGCGGGTGTGCGATGACCTACAGAGTCAGTCCGTTCTGCTCTTTCCAGGCCGAGAACATGATCAGGTTCCACAGCTTGAAGGTGTGGTCGACCTCCATGCGCTCGTGCTCGCCAGCGTAACGGCGAACGGGCTCCATGTTGAACAACCCTTCTTTGTTCAAGACGGTGTCGCTCAAGTAGTGATTCTTCAACTCCTTCAGCTCCGTATTGAGCCACTTACTGAGCGGCAGGTGGGTGCCGCGCTTTGGACGATAGAGCACATCGTCAGGAAGTCGGCCGTGGAGGAACTTCTTCATCAGCCGCTTTAGTTCCCAACCCTTGAAGAGATACTCCTGCGGGAGACTGAGCGCCCGATCGACGAGTCGATAGTCGAGGAACGGCAGGCGAAGTTCGATGCTATGCGCCATCGAGATGTTGTCCGTCCAGGGGAGCATCGGGATGAGCCACGCCTTGAGGTCCGCGTAGAGCAGTCCCGTGATCTCGTTCGGGAAGCGCGGAAAATCGACGAAAGCTTCGTCGTAGATTCGGGTAAACGATGGCGTATGGCCGTTTAAGTCGTGGCTGAGAATCTCGCGAAGACCCTGCTTGGAGAAAATCGTGCGCCAAGAAGAGTGCGCCTCGAGAATGGACGTCGTCTCCGCTTCGGTGAATTTCTTCAGCTTGTAATCGAAAGAAACGCGTTCAAACTTCGATGGCACTTTCAACGCCGCGCCATGGATCATCCGCCGGAGCGGCCGCGGAACCATTCGATAGTAACGGAAGATCTCGT
>JADYYL010000338.1 GCA_020853655.1 Deltaproteobacteria bacterium | reverse complement strand
GTCAACGCATAGTCGCTGTCGAGCGCAAGCTCCAGAGCCGCGTCGAAAGACTTCACCCGTGCAACCGCGAGCACCGGACCAAAGATCTCCTCGCGGAAGATCTCGTGCGAAGGGGGTACGTCTATGAACACCGTCGGGGGTATCAAATACCCGGCGGAACTTGTCGCCGGGAGAACCCCTTCGCAAAGAAGCGTAAGGGTCGCTTTTGCTCGTCTGATAACCTCGCCGATACGGCGGTATGCATCTTCATCAATCACCGGCCCCACGGAGGTCGCCGGATCGCTCGCGGCACCAAGGCGAAGGCTCTCGACGGCATCCTTGAGTCGAGCGGCAAACCTCTCTCCAATATCTCCGACGAGAATGAGCCGGGAGCACGCGCTGCACTTCTGCCCCTGGAATCCGAACGCGGAGGCGACAACACCTCGAACCGCTTCGTCGAGATCTGCATCCTCGTCGACGATGATGGCGTTCTTCCCCCCCATCTCAGCAACAACTCGCTTCACATTTCGCTGTCCTTCGACCGTTTCGCCAGCCGAACGCACAATGGAAAGTCCAACCTTCTTCGAACCGGTAAACACAATAGTGCTGATACGCCGGTCGCGGACCAGCTGCTCCCCGATCTCTTCGCCAATGCCAGGGAGAAACGCTGAGACCTCTTTCGGGAGTCCCGCGGCCAGAAACGTATCGTAGAGCTCTCGTGCGATGAGGCTCGTCTGCTCGGCAGGTTTCAGAATCGTGCAGTTCCCCGTGACGAGCGAAGCAGCAAACATTCCACATGGAATCGCGAGCGGGAAGTTCCAGGGAGCAATGACAGTTGTGATCCCACGAGGTTCGTAGAAGTACGTGTTCAGTTCCCCCGGAAGGTCCCCCATTCGTCGCGGCGGTGCCATCAAGAGCGCCTCGCGCGCATAGTAATTGAGAAAGTCGACGGCCTCTGCAACGTCGCCGTCTGCTTCCGCCCACTGCTTCCCCGCCTCGAGTACCATAACGGCCGCGAGCTCCACGCGTCGTGCGGTCATCAACTCCGCGGCTCGAAAGAGTATGTCGGCCCGCCGCGCAACCGGCGTATCACGCCACGTCGCGAAACTTCGCGCTAAGCCTTCGACTGCCCGCGTGGCAAGGGCTTCGTCAGCAAGCTGCACGCGCGCGACGACGAGCGAAGGATCCTCGGGCGAAATCGAATCAAGGGATCGATTCGCCGCAACATACTCTCCTTCAACGACCGGCTTCACAATCTCCGGCGTCGAACGCACACGGCCGCGCAACGAATCAATCGCCTTCGCGAAGCGACTGCGTGCGGCATCTTCGCTGAAGTCCATCAGAGGGAGGTTTGCAAATCGATCTCGTGGTCGATCCGCAATATGCCCAATTCCAGTGTCGGTGGGATCCGCGGATGGGGACGCGAGCAAGTGCTCCGGCTTTTCGTGCTCTCGAAACGTCTGCCGCAAAAAGCCTTCATTGGAGGTATTCTCCAGCAAACGTCGGACGAGATAACTCATGCCGGGGATCAATTTTCCGACTGGCGCGTATTCCCGAAAGAGGTATCCGCGCTTAACGAAGGATTTCTTGATCGGCTCCGCCATTCCATACAGCGCCTGGAGCTCGAAGGCCGAACGCGGGAGACCAAGTGCTTCCGCTGCCGTCGCAACGAAGCACAGCGAACGGAGATTGTGCGATGCAAATGCCGGATAGATCGACTGCGTGTTCTGCAACAACGTTAACGCAATTCGCTCATAACACGCGTCGGTCGAGGACTTTCGCTCCCACACGGGAACAGGCCATTGATTCTGGCGGCTGATGACTGTTTCCGTATCCCAGTAGGCTCCCTTCACGAGGCGCATGCCGACTGGCGTTCCCCGCGCCCGCGCCCAACGCAGAATATCGTCGACATCCTGTTCGGTTCGGCGAAGGTAGGCCTGCACGACGAAACCACAGCGATCGTAGTCATTCAGTGACGAATCACTGAGCGCGCGCTTGACGCTCTCGAGCGTAATCGACACGAGCGACGTATCTTCCATATCGACAAAGACATAGGCGCCGCCGGCACGCGCCTTTCGAAAGATCGTCATTAGCCGCTCACTGAGCACTTCGATAGCTCGCGAGGTAGAGAGCGGTCGCGATTGGGAGTAAAGCGCCGAGAGCTTGACCGAGACATTGACGGCGCTCCGTTCCCCCAGATGCCCCTCGATCAGTGGGCGCGATTCACGCCATTGCGGAACTTCCGCAAGGAGTGTGTCGAGGAGCTCCGTGTACCGTTGAAAATATTCGAGGGACTCCTGCTCGCCGAGAGTTGCTTCACCGAGCAGGTCGACCGTAAACGCCATACCTGACGAGCGAATCGAACGAAGTGCGCGCAGTGCATTCTTCGGAGTTTCGCCGACTATGAATCGCTCGGCCATCGCACGAATCTGTCGCGAGATAATGGGGGCGGCAAGTTTCGCCGAAATCGAATCGGGGTCAACGCGAAGCCCCCATTTCAGGATGCCCGGGATTCGGTGCGCCACGGGCTCGAAGTATTCCTGTGCATGGCGGACGATCGCCGCGCTTGAACTTAGGGTGGGAAAGACATCGACGAACCGGAAAAGGCTGACCTTGAACTCTTCGTCCGCCATCGCCCAGTCGATCAACTTGGCGGAGTAGAAGTTGGGGTCAAAGATGCCAGGCGTCGACTGTTCGACCTCCTGAAAGATTTCAGTGCCGAGGCGGAAGATGGACGACTCGAGCTCTGCCCTATCGATGATCATGAAATTCGACCGGTGAAATTACCTATGCACAGACGCGACAATCGATTTGCGCCGACCGCCAATTAGAGCGGTGTACCGCCCTCTCAGGCAAGACGTAGAGATGCACCCTCGGGCGACTCGAACCATTCGAGACTGGAGCCGGTAACCGCTGGAGATCCCTCAGGGAGACGCACCGCTGATCGCCAGCCCCTCCCACGAGGAACGAGCACCGATCTGGGCAGCTCGGCGGCCCGATCGCACGCTCCGCGGGCGCCTCTGCTCGCCCCCCCCCCCTGCCGTTAGACGGATGACCCTCCGTCACCTGAGATGGCGGGCTGGGTGACTGGGACCAAGAATTCGTGAGACACTCGCCACCTGGGATTCCCGCCGACCCGTCGCGGCATTCGGGGAAGAATACGCATTCTTATCACTGGCGCTCGGCATCTTGATAAGAGGTGGTAGGACCGGGAACCGGGGTAATTGAGGTGGCGGTGGAAAGGGTTACTTACAGAGACTTATGGCTCAGCGAATAAAACCGAAGAAAGTTGCGGTCCAATTGGCAGAGGCCCTCGCGGTCGCGCACTTCGTTGTGGCCAACGCGGTGATACTCCTCGGCGAGTTCACGCACATCTTCCGCGAATTTGGAGGGAAGCATCCTGGCGTGAACTTCGTCATGGTTCACCTCGATCCGTTTATTTACAGCATTTATGCCTCGGCGATGGCATCCGCCAAGGATCTCCTCGTCTACTATCTTCTGACCGAGCTCGTCATCGTCCTGTCCTCGGCCCTCTATGCCGCGCTCTGCTACTTCGCTGTGAAATTTATCTTCATGGTCTACCGACAGTAGCTCACCGCGGAACTCCTTTTTCAGTTCCAATCGTCAGCAGAGTCTCGCCCGACCTCACGGATTCCCCGGGGGTAACATTCACCGCGGTGACTCTTCCGTGACGAGGAGCGCTGACAATGTGCTCCATCTTCATGGAATCAAGAATCGCCAGTGGTTGCCCTTTCTCGACGACATCGCCAACGTCACAAAGAACGCGAACCACACTCCCTGGGAGCGGAGACGACACAAGCCCGTCCCCGCTCGACACATCCAACGTCACCGATTGCGGGAACACTCGCGAGATCCGAAACCAGCGCCCGTTCATTTTAATCCGAGCGCTTCCCTCATCCCGCTGCGCGGCAAACTGACATTCGATCGCTGAGCCCTCGTAGCGCGCAGTAACCACCATGTCTGTCCAACGGAGCTCTGCGAGCTCGATCTCTTGATCGTCAACCGCGATCACCGCGAACTCGGGCTCTAACGCTCCGGAATCCTCCGGCACTCGGAGTGAAATCAGCCGCGCGGCATGTTCTCCGCCTCCACCAAGGAGCGGGTCGCTCACGCGATATCGTTGCGTGGGCGCACTTCTCGCTGCCCCCCGATTCTGAAAGCGGTCACGTCGTTCCCACGGGGAGGAATGCTGAGTAAACTCTTCGAGGCTTGCCACACGCGGTTGCGACAAACCGGTCACAAGGAAGAGTGCGAGCGCGAGCGGTTCAAGGGCGTGATGACGCCTCCCCTCTTCCTGGATTTCCTGGGAAAGCCAACCTGTATCGACCTCACCCTCCGCGAACTGCGACGAGCTGAGGATGTGCTGAAGCAACTCTCGGTTGGTGGCAAAGCCTTCGATTCGACAGAGCTGAAGGGCTCGCTGCATTCGCTGGATCGCCTCATTGCGATCGCGCCCTCGCGTAATAATCTTGGCGATCATCGGGTCGAAAGAGGTCAGAATCTCGTCGCCCGTAAGAATCGCAGACTCGACTCTCAGCCCATCAGCATCCCCTTCTCGAGGTGGAGCGAGCCACGCGCGTACAAGCCCGCCGCTCGGAGTAAACCCCTGAGACGGATCCTCTGCGTAGATCCGCGCCTCGATGGCATGGCCACATACGCCGACGGAGTCCTGCGTCGGCAGCTCTCCGGTTCCCATCGCGATTCGGATCTGCTGAGCCACGATGTCGTAACCTGTCACTTCCTCCGTCACCGGGTGCTCGACCTGCAAGCGCGGATTCACCTCGAGAAACACGGGTTCGAGCGCCGACTCTGGAGTCCGACGGAACACGAGGAATTCGACCGTTGCTGCACTTCGAAGTCTCACCTCGCGCGACAAACGGATCGCTGACTCGAGGATCGCACGGCGGACCTCGGCGGGAAGCCGATACGCGGGACTCTCCTCTACGATCTTCTGATAGCGACGCTGGACGGAGCATTCGCGTTCGAAAAGGTGAACGACGTTCCCTCGCCCATCGCCGAGCATCTGCACCTCGATATGCCGACCTGCTGGGATAATCTCTTCGATCAGCAGTCGCGAATCGCCAAAGCCCGACTGCGCTTCTCGACGAGCACTCGCCAACAACTCGCGCATCTCAGACTGGCTCTCCACCCGACGCAGTCCTCGGCCACCACCGCCAGACACCGCTTTCACCATCAGCGGAAACCCGATCGTGGCTCCGTGTTCCAAGAACTCTTCGTCGTTCTGGTCGTCGCCATCGTAGCCCTTCGCCACAGGAACGTTCAGAGAACGGGCAAGCTGCTTTGCAAGATCCTTCCGGCCCAGTCGCCGCATGGTGTCGGCGGTCGGTCCCACAAACACGAGACCCGCTCCCTCGACGAGCTCGACGAACTCCGGATTCTCCGAAAGAAACCCGTATCCCGGATGGACAGCGTCGGCGCCGGTCTCCTGCATCGCACGAAGTACACGCGCACCATCAAGGTAGGAGTCCGCGAGGCCGCTTCCAAGAATGCGAAACTCATCCGCTTGCAGGACGTGCTGCGCGTTCCGCTCCTCGGCGGAGCCGATCGCAACCGTTGGAATGCCGAGGACTCGGCAGGTGCGCTGAATTCGAAGCGCGATCTCACCCCTGTTCGCGATCAGCAGTTTCACATCAGCTCCTTTGAGAGGATTCCGATCGGGCTCGGAGGCGCGTGGATTACATCCGGAAAACGCCGGGACGATACTCGTCGTCCGGATTGAAGTGGCAAGTACTCAGCGCAAGCGCGAGATAACGCCGTGTGTCGAGCGGCGCGATCACGCCGTCATCCCAGAGCCGCGCCGTCGCGAAATAGGGGCTGCCTTCGCGCTCATACGTCGCTAAGATGTCGGCTTCGAAAGTCTCGCGCTCCTTCTCGTCGACAGACTTTTTCGCGCCGTAGCGAATCTCCGAAAGCACCTTCGCGGCCTGTTGGCCGCCCATCACCGAGATGCGCGACCCGGGCCAGCTCGCCAGGAAACGCGGATCGTAAGCCCTGCCGCACATTGCGTAGTTGCCGGCACCGAACGAACCGCCGACGAGCAGCGTAATTTTTGGGACACGTGAGGTCGCCACCGCGGTGACCATCTTCGCTCCGTCTTTCGCGATTCCCCGGTGCTCGTACTCCTTGCCGACCATGAAGCCAACAATATTCTGCAGGAAGACGAGTGGGATACCGCGCTGGTTGCAGAGCTGGATAAAGTGCGCGGCTTTGAGAGCGGACTCGCTAAAGAGGATGCCGTCGTTCGCGACGATCCCAACATGCATGCCAAGAACATGGGCAAAGCCACATTTCAGTGTCGTACCATACGCGGCCTTAAACTCATCAAACCGAGATCCATCGACCAGTCGAGCGATGACCTCGAGGATGGGGAATCCCTTCCGCAGATCCGAACCGAGTATTCCGTGAATCTCTTCCGGTGCATAAAGCGGCTCTTCGGGCGCGGCATGAGGCGTCATTCCTCGAGAACCTTCCCCGAGGTGTTCGACGATCTCTCGAGCCCGAAAGAACGCCTCTTCTTCTGAATCGACGAGATGATCCGAGACACCGCTTTTCGTGCAGTGCACCTCGGCGCCACCGAGTTCCTCCGCCGAGACGTCCTGTCCTGTCGCGGCTTTCACGAGTGGTGGGCCGCCGAGGAAGATTGTCGCGTTTCCTCGAACCATGACGGTCTCGTCGCTCATGGCCGGAACGTAGGCACCGCCGGCGGTGCAAGAGCCGAGAACAATCGCGATCTGCGGAATGCCGCTCGCGCTCATCACGGCCTGATTACGGAATATCCTGCCGAAGTGATCTCGATCCGGGAACACTTCGGCCTGAAGGGGTAGAAATGCGCCGCCGCTGTCGACCAGCGAGATGCATGGAAGTCGGTTCTCGAGCGCAATCTCCTGCGCTCGAACATGCTTCTTCACGGTCATCGGGAAGTAGGTGCCGCCCTTCACCGAAGGATTGTTTGCGATCACCATGCACTTGCGGCCCTTGATAGTGAGCACTGCCGTGCGAATGCCTGCTCCGGGGGGAACGCCGTCATACATCTCCATTCCGGCGAGGGGGCAGATCTCCAGTATCGGTGCGCCGGGATCGGAGAGCGCTTCGAGGCGTTCTGATGTCAGAAGCTTTTTCCGCTGACGCGCAGTGGCAATAGCCTCGGCCGACTCCGGGGACGACGCGCGTCGGTGATGTGCGCTGAGCTCATCGAGCAACGCGATATATTGCGCCCGACGCTCGCGGAACTCCGTGGAGGTCGTCTTCAGTTGCGAAGAGATTACAGGCACGGGGAATTCCATGTGAGAGGTGTGATACGCGACGCGCTCACCTCCGGAATACTACGCCTGTGCAACCGGGCAAAAGAGAATTGTCATCTCGAGGGGAAGAGAGAAGCGCCATGGAGAGTAACCAGCCCCATGGCGCAGTTGGCGGAAAGCCTTGAATGTTGAGCTATTTCTCCGAGTCGTCTTGCAGATTCAAAATCGAGCGGGCGACCTTCTGAGAATCGACGGAATATCGACCCTCAGCGATCTCGGTCTTTATGCGTTCACACTTTCGAACGCGCTCAGCCAGCCACTGAAGCTTGAGCATCGTGGGGCTTCGGCGCCCCGACTTCATTCTCGGACGCTCGGGGGTAATGCCGACTTCCTCGAGGATTTCATCGAGATTGAAGATCGTGTTTGAAGATTGGACTGCCATACGGATACCTCATTTCCTCATCGCGCTTGCTCAACACCCGCCGCAGGGACTCGAAAGCTGCTTCCCGCACCGCAAGGTTATGTCCAATCCGTGATTGCCATTTTCAGCAATTGTTCAAGATTGAACGCTCTGCAGGATAGGAACGGCAGCCAGTTACGAAAACTTAAGAGTTTTTTGAACATTCGTGTACATTTTTGTACACCCTCGAAATCATTAGCTTTTTCGAGACAGGGGGAAGAACGACCGTTCGGAAATGGTGGAGGAACCTCACATTCTCCATTCCTGGAGTCTGTGAGGCGGGAGAGGAGCTGCTCGGGCTCCCCTATTCCAGAGCCTTTACGGCGGCGAGGCTTCCGCCCTCGAGGAGCTTGAGGAAAGCTCCCCCGGCAGTCGAGACGTAAGACATCTTCTCGAAAGCATGGCGCCGATGGAGCGCGAGGTCCGTATCTCCGCCTCCCACGACGGTGAGCGCCTCTGATTCCGAGAGAGCGTCAACAATGGCGTAGGTCCCCGACGCAAACTCTTCCGTCTCGAATGCCCCCATTGGACCATTCCAGAGGATTGTCGCCGCTCCACGAATCGCCTCTCGGAACTGCGCCACGGTTTGAGGGCCGACGTCGAGAGCCATCTGTTCCGCTGGAATCTCGGTCACGGCGACGGTCTTGGTCGGGATACCGGACTTCAGTTCGGAGGCGACCACGACATCTGTGGGCAGCAACAACTTCGCACTTCCCATTTTGCTCTGAATGTCTCGGGCGTTGTCCACCTCCTCCGGCTCGAAGAGAGACTTCCCGACATTGTATCCTGCGGCAGCGAAAAACGTGTTCGCCATTGCACCGCCGATCAGCACCTTATCAGCACGCTCACCGACCGCGCGAATCGCCGCCATTTTTGTGGAGACCTTCGCTCCGCCGAAGATCGCAACAAGCGGTCGCTTTGGGTCGTTGAACGCGCGGTGAAAGTAAGATAGCTCGTCCTTCATCGTGAACCCGCCGCCCTTCACCGAGAAGAACTTGGTGATGCCAGCGGTCGAGGCGTGCTTGCGATGCGCCGTCGCAAAGGCGTCATTGACATACACATCGCCGAGCTTGGAGAGCTGTTCCGCAAACGCTGGATCGTTCGCCTCCTCTTCTGCGTGAAACCGGACGTTCTCGAGCAACAAGACCTCTCCCGGTCGAAGCACTTTGGAGAGCCGCTCAATCTCCTCTCCGACACAGTCGGGAGCCAGTGCGACTTCCGCTTTCAACAATTCGCGAAGTCGGTCCGCAACCGGCGCGAGCGAGTACTTCATATCGCGCCCCTTGGGACGGTCGAGGTGCGAGCAGAGGATGACGCTCGCTCCTTTCTTCAGTGCGTATTCGATCGTGGGAATAGTCGCGCGAATACGGTGGTCATCGGCAACCTTTCCAGCTTCGAGCGGAACACTGAGGTCAGCTCGCAAGAACACACGCTTCCCGGCAATGTCGAGTTCATCGATAAACTTCACGTGATCACCTCGTAGACTCTGAAATGAAACCGGCCCGGCAACACGAATTGCGCCGCGGCCTGGGAACGCTCTTCCCTGGATTTGAACTGGCTTCTAACGCCGGGAGGGGAAAAAGTAAAAAGGTTCTAGGGAAGTATTAGAGCTTCCCTAAAACGCCTCGGAAGGCGTTTGCCGCGGACTGAAACGAAAGTTGAAGTCCGCGAAGCGACTCACGATGTGCGCCGCTCGAGCGCTCGTCGTGATTGGAGCGGCTGGCCCTATTCAATTGTAAAAAATTGGGGCCCCCGGATGGGGACTTATTCAGAGGTTCCCGAGGGGCACGATGTTCTCGCAGCCTGGTAGAAGAACGGTCGCTTTGAGCAACGTCAGCGGGCGCAGCAAGAACGAGATGGCCCGTGTCTCGAGCCCGACGTCCAGGGAGCTGCGTTGAC
>JADYYL010000337.1 GCA_020853655.1 Deltaproteobacteria bacterium | reverse complement strand
TCGTATGCCGGTCGGCAGCGATGGCCGATCGACATACGCGCAACTGGCGATGCCCGTATCGAAGTTCCTGCCGGCCACGAGTCTGAAGTTCCTTGGCTCGATCCAGGAAGACAGCGCGGTCACGGAGTCAGTGCTTCGTCAGCGTGCTTACGTCGACCTCTATCCCTCTTCGCGTGCGAGCCTCGACATCGGCCGCATCGCAAAGAAGATGGCAGATGAACAAAGCTCTCGCGTCGTGCGGGGGAATCTTCAGTTCTTCTTCAAGGCGATCGTCGAGCACTCGTAACTCCGGACTGCGCTCGAGCCTCCTACTCCGCACTGCGCGGCCTCGCGGGCAGAAACCCGGGAGAAGCGTGCGATACTCTTACTTTCACAGTTCCCCTCTCCCCGATGAAAGCCGAAAGCTCCGCCGACTTTCGGCAGGCTTTCCGAACTTGCGCTCGACAGATCACGTTCTCCACGCGGACCGGCATAACGGTAGTACGCGTAGGCGCGGGTTAACGATAGGCAAGAACCAGAAGGAGCGTTATGGCCGGAATTGATATGGAAGCGGGTCAGTCGGGCACAAGTCCAAAGCAAGAGAAGCGGCCGGAACAACCCATTGATCGACGCGGACAATTTGCGGCAGCCGACAACCGCACGGCACCCTCCACTCCCGGTTCGAATACGCGAACGCTCCCCGTCGCCGGACCTCTCGCTGACCAATTGAATGGGGCTGTCGATCGGCGCGGGCAATTTCGTGCAGCCGACAACCGCACGGCACCTTCCACCCCAGGTTCGAATACGCGAGGGCTACCCTCCGCTGGGCCTCTCGCAGACCAATTGAATGGGGCTGTCGATCGGCGCGGTGGCGAGCATCACCAAGCACCTGACCTAGACTCATACAAATACACGCTTGGACTTCTTAGCAACGAACATTCCGAACGCAGTCCTCAGCCGCAACCGAAAGGTGATTTTGCGGCCTTCCCAGAGAACCGTCAGCGTTATCGAGCAAGATTTGATGAGCTAAGCCTTCAAGCTGTTCTGCGCAGTTCGAGTGCAACGAGCGAAATCCAACAAGCCCTCACGAATCACGGCTTCGAGACAAATGTCGATGGAGTGCGTGGAGATCAAACCGAACGTGGGCTTAAAGCGTTTCAAAAGAAGAACGAACTCCGTGCAGATGGGCTGCCTGGTCCCTTAACACTAAAGAAACTTCTCGGACCGGAACGCGCCGAGAGCCTTATTCGAGAGGCGATGCTGGAGAACGCCCCTTCCACTCAACCGACCCCGAATTACGAGCAACGGATCCCGATGATCGGTAAGGCCCCTCGCCCGAACGGGATCGATGGGCAGTAATCCGAGTTTCTGAGGCGAACAATCGCCCCGATAGGACCCTCGACCGTCCCGCTTGGGGCGGTCGAGCATTTCACTCCGATCATTCACTCACATGCGACAGCGGACTCGCACCAATCGGTGTGTGGGGTCGAACTGCGCGCAAATCCACGGGAAGTGGAGAGACAAAAGTAAAAGGAAAGGTATGGGTGCAGCGGGCATGCGGAGAACCGTTCGTCATTGAACGTCGTTTCGCGGGACTACTCCCGGAACGACATCAAGAGCGAACCTCATCAATCCCGCAAAGCGCTGTGTTGTGAAGACTTGCGTGAGCAAGCTTCTTACGCGCAGTGCGAATCCGATGGAAGCAGAAGCTCTTCTTTCGAAGAACTCGTCCAACGTGGATGATGTCGTGTGACGGAGAGTGCCGATGTCAGAGGCTCAGTGAAGAGAGGCGATTGTTCATCGCTCATACACTGGAAGATCAGATCGATCTTCATTCCGAATCGCTTCAGTCTTGTCGTGTAAACAAGTGATACGTCCAAGAGTCACGCGTTTCTCATTTCTGAAAAACTTGTTCCGGCTCAGGCGTATGGCGACTCGCGCTCTACATCCGTCCTATCTACGACATCGACGTTGTAAAAACGCGATGAACCACCAATGACCGTCCGATGACAATCGATACTGCGGATTGCTGTCGGAAGATCATCTGAGTTTCTCTCTGCTGCGACTCCATCTCTTCAACGAAACGATTCGTCGAGGATCTGAGAGAAGAGCAGATTCAATCGTATTCACTGAGTGTGTGCGACCCTGAATAATGGGAGATGTTGCCACCTCTCGCTATTCAACGAGTATCGCAATCCTCAAGAGCGATCGGGAGATAATTGCGAGCGTTTGACGCAGCGTTTTGCAAAGTTGCGCAAAATGCCTCGTCTCAAGCTCACAACGATCATCCAAGTGTTGCCTGGGATTCGTCCGGAAAGGTGTTCGATGAATGCTCGATCCCCGAGGATCCTCCTCGAAGTGAGCATTCAACGTACAGAGCAACGTCGGCCAATGGAATGGACGGTGAGGCTCTGAAACCAAGCGTCTTCAAACTCGCCGTCCCCGTTCTCAGGGGGCGAGAGACGCTCGCATTCGAAGAGGGTTGCTCTGAGGAAATCGACGCAGCGCACGACGTCAGTTCGAGGGAAGACGACTAGGCAAGCGCCCGGTCAGTCACCGCGTCGAACCTTCGCCGTTGTCCACTGCAAGTCTCGGCGCAGGCGGTGATGCGCGGCAGCGATCACCGTCGAGGACCGTTCAACAGGAGGG
>JADYYL010000336.1 GCA_020853655.1 Deltaproteobacteria bacterium | reverse complement strand
GGGTCGCCGCCTCCGGCAAAAGCAAGGCCGGCGAGATCGCCTTTGACGTCCGCAAGGAACACAGGGACGCCCATGTCGCTGAAGCCCTCTGCGAGGACTCGGAGGGACACGGACTTGCCGGTGCCGGTCGCGCCAGCGATAACGCCATGACGATTCGCCATCTTGCCGAGGAGCGAGATTCGATTCTTACCCTGACCTACAAAGATGTCGTGATCCATGGATCCCTTTGGCGTGATGACTCGCGCGCTTTATAAGACGGAGTAGTCGCTCGTGCGGCCGCGATAGCCGCACGAGCGTCAGCTCGAAAGCTTAGCTGTTGCCGACTCGACGTGTATTCGAATCCTTCAACAGATCTCGGATCTCCGAGAGGAGCACTTCTTGAGTCGACGGAGGCGCCGGAGGAGCTGCAGGCTCGTTACGCTTCAGCGTGTTGATTGCTTTCACGGCGAGGAAGATGGCAAACGCAACGATCGTGAAGTCGACGACGGTCTGAAGGAAAGTCCCGTAATTCAGCGTTACCGCTGGAATCGCACCTTCCGCGGCGCGAAGCGTCACCTTCAGATTTGTGAAGTCAACGCCGCCAACAATGATTCCCAGTGGCGGCATTATGACATCGGCGACGAGCGAGGAGACGATCTTCCCGAAAGACGCGCCGATGATCACACCGACGGCGAGATCCACGACATTGCCGCGCATCGCGAACTCTTTGAACTCTTTTGCAAAACTCATACGGTAGGCTCTCCAGAACTGTTGTCTGTTTGTGTGTCTCTGAACGTTCGATAAGGAACTGAGATGCGCATTCGCTGCGACGCCGTTCGTTTGACGAGAGGGCATAAGAACACCCCCTGGCCGCCCGAACGGTCAGTTTCCTCATGGTGATTTCTACGCTGAAACCTGAGGTCGAACAACTTGGGAGACCCGAGCACACCGCCTTCCGGACACAGCGGTTGTGCTTTCAACCTGACTGCGCGATGGTGAAGTACTCACGAAAGCCCTTAAAATCGCCTCAGAAAGCGTATTCGAGCCACAGGAAATCCGATTGGCAGGGCGGGTATTTGATTCGATTGGATGAGGACCTCGCAATGCCTTCTGTCCGCGCCGATGGCTCATGCAATTGCAGAATCCTGCCTCGTTGGGGCGCAGCTCTGCTGGCTATTTGCGTCGTTGTGGCTGGTTGTAACCAACCGAGCGCCATTGAGGAGACGCGGAAAGGCAGATTGGCAAGTGACGCCAAAAAGTACACGGAGGCCCTCGCCGCCTATGATCGCGCACTTGCGATCGACCCGACACACGACGATGCGCGGCTGGGTCGCGGGCGAGTGTTCGAAGATCAAGAACTTTTCGACGACGCCATTCGAGAATACAAGGCTGTTCTCAGTCGAAACAACAAGCACGTCGCGGCGCATCTGATTCTCGCCAATGCTTATCGGCGGGTGGGAAATTTGCCGCTCGCCATTTCCAACGCGGAAAGGGCTGCGCAACTCTCTCCAGGCGAAGCGTGGATCCGCAATATCATCGGACAATTGCTGGAGCAGAACGGCGATCTCCCGGGCGCGAAGGAGCGGTTCCTGGAAGCGATTGGATTGGTGTCGAACGACGCAGAGTTTCACCTAAACCTGGCGAAGGTGTTGGAGAAGTTGGGAGAGCGCGAACGAGCAATCGCCGAGTATACGGCTTACTTAGAGCTCGTCGCAGGGCTGGAGAAGTATCGAGAACAGATCAATTTTTGTAACGCTCGCATCCGTGCCCTACGTGGCGCGTGATTATTGATTGAGAAACGGAGGGCAGAATGCAGAGTGTGCGGCACATTTTCCGAATTTTCGTATTGGTCTGTGCGACGTTTTCGATGACGGCATGCACAGGCGGCGTGATGCCGAAGTTTTCGCTGCGCACGATCGAGGACACCGAGCGCCGAGCGAATGACACGTGCGAAGGAAAAGATCGATGCGTCATCCTTTATGTCGCGCCGTGGTGCCCAATCTGCCACCGCAACGTCGCATTTTTCCGTGAGCTTCGCCGGCAATTGGACGGCGCTCCGCGAGTTGGCGTGAACTACATTGTCGGCAATGATCGGCTGATGGCCTGCGAAGAGTTCGCCACGGAGATCGGAGGAAAGGTATTTCTCGACAGTCGAGACGAATTTGAAAAGATCTCGAGCTTCAGCTCGGTTCCGCACTTCTGGGTGATCGATCGCGAGAGGAAGATCCTCGAGGACTTCAGTTGGACCGGTTCGCACGACAGCGATGTGAACGGAGCTGTGCGTAGTTTCATCGAGAAAGACCTTGAACTCGGCGAGTTCGTTCCCGAACGTCGCGTGACGTACAAAGAACAGAATCTTTGAAGCTCCACCTCGAGGCGGGGCGTTCACTGAGGAGCGTATGTTTGAGTCGGAGGAGTTTTACTTCCTGTTCCTCTTTGGACTCGCCGCGCTCCTTATATGGTGGATCATCACCATCTCCCCGCCGCGGCTGCAAAAGATCCTTTCACCCGCGTTCGTCGTGACCCTCGGATTCTTCGCGTATCAATACATTCCGTGGATCTACTGGCTGAACGTCATTCGGGCGCACTTCTCGCCAGTTCTTTAGCCGGCTTGCGCCCCACTGTGTCCGCCTAAACACCTGAACTATCTTCGTTTTCTCCTATCAAGCTGGCTCGGCGGACAGCCGATAGACTGAACTGCAGCGCTACGCTTCAGGGTCCACCCATGCTCGAATCAGAAGAGAAAACCTCCGAGACGGTCGAAGAGAACGCGGAAGAACGCACGGTTACGGCGCTTCCAACGTTCACGACGTACGAGAAGAAGTACGCGAACAGCTGCGCCAAGAACGATCAGAAGGCGCTGAAGATCTTCAAGGAGTATGAGTCGGTGGACCTCGTTCGTCGCCTCCGCGGCGAGATGATGGCCGTGTCGAAGGGGAAGGTCGTCGAGACGGCCGCGGACCGGATCATCGGCAAGAATCGCAAGCTCAAGTTCGGAAGCTACGAGAAGTGGGGACGGATGATGCTCGCCCAACTCCAGCTGAAATAAGGCGCCGGG
>JADYYL010000335.1 GCA_020853655.1 Deltaproteobacteria bacterium | reverse complement strand
GGTTAACCGACGGCGGAAAAGTTCTTTCCTGCCTGGGTGGCTTAGACTTCAACTCTCATTGGAATATCCCCCACCCGACTCGCGCGTTCTTCGCATGTTCGGTTTTGCGAACATCTTCTCCAAACTGAAATCCGCTTTCCTCAAGCGGCTCGGCATCATTTTTTCTTCCGACTCAGACCAATCACCAGCTCAAGGCGCTACACTCCTTGAAGTCTCTCTTGTCTGCGGCTTCTTCATGCTCCTCGTCTTCGCATTTCTCGACTTCGGTCGGTACATGGCGACGCGAGCTATCCTGATGAAGGCCGTGCAGAACACGCTCAATTATGCGCAGAAAGTTTCGTACTTTGAGGCCGAGGTTCGAGGACTCCCCACGAGTGACGTCCGATATCTCCGACTCGTCGCATCACGCCTCGCTATTTCAAACCACGCCGGGCAATTTCCACAGTCCACGTTTGTTGGAAACATCCTCGACGAGTTCCGTGTCTACTCGCTGAACGGTGGGTCACCAACGCTCGTTCCTCCGAACGGTAGCCCTGGATACAACGCACTAATCTTGCGCCCAGGGGAGAGTGGTTACCTGGTCAATCGTGGCGGTCGCGACATTCAGCATCCGACGCTCTGCAGCCCTCAGGGAGCTTGCCCATCGGGGACCCCCCGCCTTCAGAACACCGATGCGTGGCCACAGATCATTCGGGATCATCCGCTCTATATTGAGATGAGTGCCCAAATAAATCCCATCCTTCCGATCTGGCCTGCAGGTCTCATCGTCCGCTCAACCGCGCTGGGATTTCGCGAGACTTCGAAGCAAACGGAGATTCCACCGCCGCGAGGCACCTCGAATCCAGTTCCGACGATTCCACCACCGCCAACGCCACCCCCGACACCGTTGCCGACGCCGACGCCGCCACCCGGGCCGACTCCAACGCCGCCGCCGGGGCCAACGCCAGTTCCCACACCTTCGCAGACCCCTTGGGTTGGACCGACACCTCTTCCGACTCCCTCGCCAACGCCGTGGGTTGGACCAACACCCGATCCAACTCCGACGCCGAATCCGACGCCGACCGCAACGCCTGATCCGACGCCACCCGACACCCCGGTTCCAACACCGACGCCAAACTGCCAGAATTACCAGATACCAACTTATACTTGTAACGCGTTGGCGCCGGGACTCGATGAATGTGTATCGGGATCTGCGTACATGAATTGCTGCAACGGCGCACCGAATTGCAACGTCACCGGCACAACTTGCGGCGACGGGATTACGCCATGCTCCAACGCCATTTGCTCGTGCCCCTGAACCGAGATTGCGCACGAAATCCTCAACTCTCTGCAGCTACGATTGAGCAGGGTTTGTGCGCGACCGCGTTATTGCGCGGGTCTTTCGCTCAGATGAGGATTGTGGATCACGTTCTCCACTTTCACCGCGACCGTACCCGAACTTAAGCTGGAGCTTCCTGCCACACCGCCTTCCGTCGGTTCGCCCTAAAAGAGCAACAAAAGAAATTGTTCAGCAGGTTTGAATGGCGGGAGAGAGTTCAATCCGAATTCAGCGATGTCGCAACACGCGTCGATTCAGGCGGCTAACGCGTCTCGAGCCCGTTGAGGAACTCGATTCGCCCCGAGAGCTGCCGAAGGATAGGAGCTGACTCGGACAGATTCAGCTTGCCCCAGTTTGTGACGAGGTTAGTTCGGATCTCCGATAGGACGTCCCGATACTCGGACCGGAGAACATCTTTCATGTGACCGAAACGCCCGAGAATGATCCGCTCAAATTCGTTGGAGTTTACATTCGTCAGAATCGAAGCGAGTGCTTCCTGCGGACTTTCGAGCGCGTGACCACCCAAACCGTTCCGCTCACCAAGAAAATTTTGTTCGTTCAGGAGAACGCCAACGCCCCACGGGTAGGCCGATTCAAGGTTTCGAATTCGATCAAAAAACGCCCCGCCGCTCAAAGCATTGCCACTTCGCGCGTCGAGTTTATGAACGAACTCGTGAAACGCCACGTTCTGAAGTTGAGCGTTGGTCGAGTTTAGCATTCGGTCAGTAATGACCAATCCGGATTGAAAATAGTGCGGGCTTTGGACTTCCGCGGTCTTTGAAGGAACGATGACGAAATCGGTTAGAACACTACCCGGGCTTGCACCCCATGCACGCTCAGCCCCCTCAACTCCCGAAAGGAAATAATCGACCTTCGACCGATCCTTGGGATCAAGCGCGAATCCCTCGTCCGGAAGCTGGTAAACGCGATACGCGTCTCGCCGCTGAAGTGGTTGGACCCATCGATCGAATAATTCGCCATCAACGTGTTTGCCGGAAAATTCCCTCCCCAGCATGCTCAGATCAACCTGAATGTTGCGCGCGGCTTGCCCCTCGTCGGCTCGATCCTGCACGGGCAGCGCGAGATGGATCGTGACGACTTCTTTCACCATGCCGCCGGTATTTTCTCCGCGAAAGTATCCGCGCACGAAGACGTTGCCAAACTTATCTGCCCCGAGTTCTCCCGTCGATCCAGTCGCCTGAGAGGGAGGGATGAATCTCTCAACTTCCAAACGCTGCACCGGGGTATCGTACTCGAGCGGAAGGTGCACGGCACTTCCCACGCTGCGGATCGTCTCAGCATCCTTTCCGAGAAAGTCGGAGGTCTCGGACAACGTGCGGACTCGAACGGTTTGGAATTCATCAAACAGCTCCTGCAGTCCGCCGCGCGTTGTTACAGGCCGGATCGATTCGGATAGGCTTTCGGCGGAAGCGCTCACCACGTCCCTACTGTAGCGGGCGAGCTGCCGCTCATACATCGAGAGGCGGTCCTGAAAAGTCTGCTGGATCTGCGTCGCCAGCTTTTCCATCTCGCTGCGCGGGATAGGCGGCTCGTAAGTTTCCGAGCACACTAACCGCTGCTGATCGTTCGCGATGAGATGGTCATACACTTGGACGACCACCTTGCCGTCGGTTCCTTGATGAGAGAACAGCGAGAATGGCCAGACGCCGACGTGGCCTTCGGGAATAGACCCCGGAGCAGAACTGAGAGTGCTATTCAGCCCTGAGAGCAGGCCAAGTTGATCCGAAGTTTTAGAACCGTGCACGCTTGGCGCCAAATACAATGGCACACCTCGCTCGCCGACGCGGTTCAATGTGGAGTGAAGTTCCCTACGAAGCGCTTGAATCTCTTTCTGGTGGGCGATCTCTGGCGACGAAGCTCCTAAGGAATCGGCAACATCGGGTCGATCTGAAGTTCCCGTTACTCGCTCTCTCTCGAACGCTTCGGCAAGAGCGCGGCGCGATGCGCGCGTGTCACCGGGCAGTTCGGCGGAGCCGATGCCACGAACATACCCGCCCAACAGAAGTTGGGAGAGAGTCGCCGAGTTCGAAGTTGGAACCTGGCTATGAACTGTTTCAATCGGTGGCATCGATCCTTTTGCCCATCACCATTCACAAAATCTGCGCTCCGTAACCAAGTCAGGCACGAAACAGCCCGTGAGCAGCGTGCTATTACACACGTCTCAGTAGAGCGAAGCAAAAAAACCGGGATAGAAAGAAAGGAGAACCTAATCGTCAAAGGCAGGCCGCACCCCACAAGCCCAACACCGTAAGTTATTGCGAATCGCCTCGTAAGCGTGATGCGGGACCGAAGAGGCTCAGAGCGGAGCTAAGTACCCTTGATGCCTTGACGAATCATGTTGAGAACGCGGATCGCCCTGCGGAGAAATGCCCGCCCGCGAGCCTCAATCCAGGAATTCTCGATTCGCGGCCTCGGTGCACCGAGGGAAGAAAGAAGAAGAAGAAGAGGACGATCGAAAAACAGAAGACACGGAACGCGGCTTTTGGGCGGGAGCAGAATAGATGCTCAACCGCCCATGACGCAGAGGGTTGGGGTAACGACGACTTTTCGCACCGGAGGGTGAAATTAGTCGTAGTAGGTGTCTCCAAGCGAGATCTCGGTCCGACGACGAGCACATGAAAGGTGTTAGGAAAGCCACAGCATCGCTGCAGTCCGGAACCCTCCGTTGTCATCGCTACCGAACTTCTCGACCCAGATCGTGCGCGTAGAGGCTCTCTTTCATAGTCCGCTGGCAGCATTGATCACATGGACCGCTACCGACATCCCATTGAGCACTCGCATAGACACACTCTTCGCACGAAACCTCGTTACCCCAATGTCGAACCTTATAGAACCTGAATCGTCCTCTCGAAAGCACTCTCCATTGATCGGAGAATGACAAGGACAGGGCGACGATACTTTCCGATTCTAGCGAGTTCGACGCGCAGTTGGCAAATCGAGGCTAGTGCTCCATGGATCTCGAGACCGAGCGCGCTCTCGTCAGAGAGAGAGAGCGGGAGAGAGAGCGGGAGCCAACGACATTGAAACGAGAGGAGAACCAGTGAAAACAGCCTAATAGGAAACACGGGGGAAATGTGAAATGCGAGCCGATGCCACAGTGGCGATACTCGCCAGGAATCATAAACAGCATCGGGGAGGGAATCCGAAGATCCTCCCCGATGACCGACACAATTATCTGCGGAGCATCCGAACGGTGACCGCTCGTTCTAGCTCAACCTTTCGAGCCTTACGTTCCTGCACAGGAAGCGAAGCGAACTCTACGAATTTCGCCTCAACACCCTCGTGCTTTGCGACACCGACCAGATTCTCATGGAACCGTCGGAGCAGATATCGCCCCGCGTTTTCACTCGCCG
>JADYYL010000334.1 GCA_020853655.1 Deltaproteobacteria bacterium | reverse complement strand
CGGTCATCTTTGCAGCAACGGTGCTGTCGATTGAGCGAGGGGAGGCGTCGAAGGCCTTCATTCGCATATCGAGGAGCATTTTCGACGCAAGCGTAAATCCAGGCTTTTTCTTCCGAGCCTGCTCAAGCAGCGATACCGCAAGGTCGCCTCGACCGATCAAGAGTTGGCACTGTGCCTCGGCATACATGACTTCATGTGCGAGCTTGTCCGACGCCCACCGAACCTCTTCGAACTGAGGCAATGCTTTCGCGCAGTCTCCTGCGAGTTTGAGCGCCATTCCACGGCGAAACATGACGACCGGATTCAGAGCGCGGAGCTTGAGCGATTCGTCGTAGGCGTCGATCGCCTTCGCTGGCTCGCCAAGAAGTTCAAATGCGAAACCTTCAAGGAGAAAAATTTCATCTCGAAGTCCTCGAGGAGTAGACTCCTTGATCGAGTCCGCGCGTTCAATCGAGGAGAGCAGAAGCGCCTTCGCCTCCCGGGGGACGGCGACTGCCGCCAGAGATGTTGTCGGAGAGTTCGCCGCGTCACGACGGATGAGATTGAGCGCCGTAGTTATCGGCTTCGTCACGGAGTCCAGTTGCGCCGGAAATCCTGCGCGCGTCGGGACAAAGTCGAGGAACGATGAAACTTCGGTAATGCCATCCGAGCCAGAGGTCTCGGCGCTTGCGTATTCCGAGTTCATCGCGGTGGAGACCGCGGCCGCAAACATGAGAACGAAAGCGACACCGCGGCAATTGAAGCGTCGGGGTCTGAGGGTCATTCGTGAGACTGACATGCAAAGCTCTTATGGACAGGTTCTCGAACACACGACGAGCAACTTCTCGGGAATGGCGAGCAAATCGACATCGAGCTCGTGCTCGCTGGCAAAGAACTCTCTCCCGGCACCACGTTTTGACACGACCGGAATGACGAGGCCAGAGGGGTGTCCGGTCGGCTTAGGGTGGTGGGATCGGCGAATGCCGAAGCGCTAGGAGACGTAAGTACCTGAAATGACATGATCAGGTCTCCCCATAGTCCGTACATTTTTGTGCATTTGACGGGGCCCACGGCCGTTCCATGCGCATCCTAATTACGAATTGTGGTGGGGGTGCGCTCTCGAGTGGTGCAGATGCCTGAGGCGCGGGTGGGGATAGACGAATTTCCAAGAGGTTCTCTGAGATGAGTGTGCCCGCCGCAGAACGAAAGCAGATTCTTGTCGTCGACGATGAGGATTCGATTCGCAACTCTCTGTCGCTTCTCCTTGGCGACAGCTACGTCGTGAAGACCGCTGAGAGCGCGGAAGATGCGCTCGCGAAGCTCGAGATGGGGGAGACGGACGCCGGTGGCCTGCCAGACCTCGTCCTCGTTGACCTCGTCATGCCCGGTCTCGATGGGCTCGGGCTGCTCGAGCGCCTGCGCGGAACGTATCCCCAAATGCCAGTCATCATGCTCACCGCAACGAGCGCGGTGAAGAGCGCCGTCCAGGCTATGAAGAATGGCGCGGTCGACTACGTGAGTAAGCCGTTCGTCGTGGACGAGCTTCTCAAGCTGATCGATGACACGCTCACTGAAATGCCCCTCCCGGTTGTCACGAAGAGCGCCAAGAACTCGCGAGCGAGCTTGCCAGCGATCGAGGGGGACTTCGGATGCATGGTCGGACAGCACCCGCTGATGTTGGATCTGTTTCAGCGTATCGATCAACTCGCGAAGCGCGATACCACCGTTCTTATTACGGGCGAGTCGGGGACCGGAAAAGAACTCGTCGCTCGTGAAATTCACTGTCGGAGTAATCGCGCTCACGGGCCATTTATCGCCATCAACTGCGCAGCAATCCCAGAGACGCTCATCGAGTCAGAACTGTTTGGACACGAAAAAGGCGCTTTCACGCATGCGGTAGAGAAGCGCGTTGGGCAATTCGAACTCGCCGAAGGTGGAACTCTCTTCCTCGATGAAATCGGAGAGCTGAGCCTCGCGGTGCAAGTCAAGATTTTACGCTTTCTTCAGGAACACGAGTTCTACCGAATCGGGCGGTCGAAGCCGCTCAAAGTTGACGTGAGGATTGTCGCGGCAACGAACCGCAGCCTCGAGACGGCAATACGCGAAGGGGCATTCCGGCAAGACTTGTACTATCGCATCAACGTGGTGAACATCGAGATGCCCCCACTGCGCGATCGATCGGAGGATGTCGAGCGACTCGTGCATGCGTTTGTTGAACGACTCGCGCCGCTCTATGGCGACAAACACCCCGCGGTCTCTCCCGAAGTTCTCGAAGCGCTTTGCTCATATTCATGGCCCGGAAACGTCAGAGAGCTCGAGAATGTGATGGAGAGTGTCCTCGCTCTCACCAATGTCGATACCATCCAGATCGAACAGCTCCCGCCTCGGCTTCGCAGTCACGCGTCGCACAGTGGCGCGGGATCTCAAGTCTGTTTTGTAGACGCGGAGCGTGCGTTCGAGACCGAGTTGATCATGAAGGCTTTGCGGAAGTCGAACTTCATTCAAACGCGCGCGGCAGAGCTCCTTGGGATCAGTCGCCGAATTCTGAAATACAAGATGGACAAGCTCGGGATCGCGGACAAGCCGCCAGAAGAGCAGAACT
>JADYYL010000333.1 GCA_020853655.1 Deltaproteobacteria bacterium | reverse complement strand
CCAAACATCACGCGACATAGGCTATCGGCGCTACGTCGGTGAATTGTGGACCAGTGAACAGCGGCAGATGCACTCGCTGCACTACATCATTAGCTATCGGGCGAGCTTCAAACCTGAGCTTCCAGAGTTCTGTATTCGACGATACTCGAACGAGGGCGACATTGTGCTCGATCCGTTCTCGGGCCGAGGGACGACAGCGCTCCAGGCGAATCTGATGGGCAGGGTGGCCTACGCTTCCGACGTCAATCCTCTCGCGGTGCGGGTCACGACAGCGAAGACCAACCCGGTTGGGCTCGACGAAGTTGTCCTTCGCCTCAACACCATCGACTTCCGTCGACCGGCGGAGATGTCAGGGTATCAGGAGCATTTTGCCCCATTTTACCATCCGGACACGTTCCGTGAGCTGCTCAACCTTCGCACCCATGTGAAGAAGAACCGTGATCGAGTGAACAACTTCGTCGAGTTGCTCGCGCTCTCACGGCTTCACGGTCACTCCCAAGGGTTCTTTTCCGTCTATTCGTTCCCGCAAATCTCGATTCCTGCGGAGAGCCAGCGGATGATTAACTTGAAGCGACGACAAGTTCCGGAATACCGGGCAGTCGCGCCGCGTATCATCCGAAAGGCGGCGCAGTCACTTCGTGACGGCTTCACCCGGCGCTTCTGGATGATATCGGAAGCGAACCGCATTCAAACCGGCGACGCCCGCGATCTTGATTGGATTCCAGATAGCTCGGTCGATCTGGTTGTCACGTCGCCACCGTTCCTCGACAAAGTCGACTACGTCACGGACAACTGGCTGGAAGTCTGGTTCGGCGGATTCAACGAGAAGGCGTATGCGTCGCAAGTGGTGATGAGCCGCTCTGTTGACGATTGGACGAAGTTTACGCGAGCGGTCCTCGAAGAGATGCTCCGCGTCATTAAGCCCCGCGGCTGCGCTGTTGTTGAGGTTGGTGAGGTGGAAAGTGGCGGCAAGACGTTATTCCTCGATGAGATTGTCGCGCAACAGGCTGCGGAGATTTGCATCAAAGGGAAGCGCTTTGTTGTTGAGGAGGTGCTCGTCAATCAACAGTCGTTTACTAAGCTGGCGAACTGCTTTCGGGTGGATAACAACCGAAAGGGGACCAATACGAATCGACTCGTCGTTCTGAAATGTGTGGGCAGCATGCCGAAGCCCCGGTCGATCACCAGCAAGCCTCGAAAGCGCGCGACACCCCCAGCGGAGTAGGGAGGGGCTTCTCGAACCCGACCGAAGCGTACCTCCGGTCGGGGCTCGAACGAACGCCAGAAAGATAAAACGCGTGAGCGTCGCTGACGGGCGCCCGAGTTACGCTCGATCGCGGATAAACTCTCCCGGAGGGCCTTTCTTCAGGGGGTCATTCGGGTGCTCACAGAGCAGAGATCAATGTCAGAAGTTACTGATACGAAGTCGACTACCAGCCGCGTCTCTATTCCGCGATTGCTGGTCGCGGGGACCTCGCGTCGTGTTGGTGTTTCGACCGTCGTGCTCGGAATGTTAGCGGCGTTCAAGAAGCGCGGAACCTCGGTCTCTGTTGGGAAGGTCGGAACACACTTCATCCTCACATCCCACTATCGCCGGATCACGGGCACTCTCGCTCACTCGCTTGACCCATGGATGCTCGATAAGCAGCAAATTCGAGATACGGTTGCGCGTCTCGCCACGGGGGCCGAGCTGCTGATCCTCGAGGGCGAGAGCGGACTATTCGATCAGCTCCCGAGTGATTACGCATATCGGACTGAGGCTGACCTCGCCATCGATCTGCAGACCCCGGTTCTTCTCGTCGTCGACGCGCGTGGATATGCAGAGAGCATTCGGGCAAAGGTCGACGGGTTCCTGAGGCACAATTCGAATCTGCTGCTTGCGGGGATCGTGTGCAATCGAGTTGAAAGTCCCGAACAGGAGCAAAAGATTCGCGCCGTTTTAGGCGGAATCCCGGGAGTGACGTACTTCGGAGGCATCCCTGAATCGGGCGACCTACCCCAAGATCTGGCCGGGGAGAACACGGAGCAGCAAAGTTTACTCGCACGCTCGGCCGTCGTCGCCACGGGAAGTCTTGTCGAGCGGAGCATTGAACTCGATGGCGTTCGGAAGCTCGGAGAGCTTGCGAAACCATACGACGTGAAGCGAAGCGTGCTCGTCTCCAAGCCTCGAGAGTGTCGGATCGCCATCGCGGACGACATGGCTTTTCATCTGACATATCAAAGCAATCTGGACCTAATTCGCCGAGAAGGTGCAGAGCTGGTTGCGTTCTCTCCGCTCGTCGATCGTAAGCTCCCGAGTAACGTCGGCGGCGTCTACCTGCCTGGTGGTTTCGTTCATCATTACGCAACGGAGCTTAGTGCGAATGTCGCCATCCACCGAGCGCTGCGCGATTTTGTTGCTCAAGGCGGCGTTCTTTACGCAGAAGGAAATTGCATCGGATACCTCTGCTCCACCGCCGCGCTCTCGTCGGGATCGAATTTACAAATGGTTGGTATCATCCCGGGATCGGCGACGCTGATCTCCGAACGACCGGTGCAGGGTCCCGCATCATTCGTCGAAGCGCGAAGCCTGATGCCGACGGCGATCTCAGATAGCAACGATCGATTTCGTGGAACTCGAAGCTATCAGTGGGGAGTTCGACTGGCGACACAAACAGAAACGCCTTTCGAGCTGATGTTTCGGCCGAGCGGGCGTCGAGATGATCCTGCTGGTCTGATTGAGGGCTTCGTCCCTTCACCGCGGGTCATTGTTTCTTCCGTTCAACCACATTGGTCCTCTAACCCACGGATCGCGCGGCTCTTTGTGGAAACAGCTATCGGATCTGGACTTGGGAATGTCGCCGGAGGCGGCTCCGCGCTGAGCTAGCTCATCCGAGTCGATGAAGCTTGAAGAACAAAACGACGTCACCGCTATCGGGGGGTCAGACCCACGAACCCAATGAGGCGCTCGCCAGCGAGAGCAGCGCGATGACCAGTGTCACCAGGATCGCGAAGAACGCACCAAAGATGCCGAATCCCCGCAGAAGTTCTATCTGCTGCGGGGAGAGCTGTGCGAGGAAGGGCGGACGAGCAAACACGGGCTATTCAGTCCGATAGCTCTGCATGTATTGGAGCAACGACTTCGACTGCGGAGTCGCAAACTGCATTCCATTGAGAGCCGACGGATCAAACTTGGAATAGAGTATCCAGTCGTTCGTTTCCGAACCGGGCATGACGCCGCAAAATCGGAATCCGCGATTCTCCAGCAGAGTGCAGGCGTTCGCACACAGCTCGGAGGCCAACGAAACGCGGACGATGAGGGGTTCAAACTCAACTTGAGCCTGGGCCGCGCGCTCTTCCAGCATCGCCACGAGGGACTGGCACTCAGCGCCCTCAGGATTCACGGAAATCTGAGTAATCCCGCCAAATCGACGGCTGACCGTCTCTGCTGTTTTCTTTGCTTTGGTGACGTTCTGGGCATTTCCGTTCGACTTCCGCGTGGAGGTATCGACGACGACTCGGTTCTGCGAAAGTTTCGAGAAAAGTTCTCCGACCTTCGCCATGTGGTGCTTCGGCGGGTGGATGAAACGTGGCGATTCCGTCAGCGTCCCACAGACGAACGCGCGAAGCAGAATCGCATTCATAATGGAATGCTTCCGCCCATTGCGCTGAGCGCCGAGCTCGGGCTCGGGAATGATCGCAAGGTCGACCGCGTCGAAAGAGTTTGCGGGGAAGATCTCGAGCGTCGATGCGCGCGTCGAAATGAATTGCAGTACCGCGCTCCATTCTTGTCGTTCTGCGATGCGCTCGATTTTTGACCGGAGCGCGTCGGAGATCGACTGGGCGAACTCCGCGTGGGACCGATCGAGTACCGGCAGGATAAGCTCTGGTTGACTCGATCGACCCGAGAAATGAAGCGCGACGTGTGCGATGCAATCTTCGCCAATCATCGCGCAGAGGCTGACGAGTCGTTCATCCGACTCAAGGTCATGCATCTGCTTTCGCAGGTATTCGAGATCGTAGACGGCGTTGCCAAGTCCGGCGCCGCCTGAAGCGGAGACGAGCTGGAAGACATGCTCAAACTCTTGCTGATTGTCCGTATTCACCGGATGGATACGAATCTCATCCGATGGAACCAACGCGACGTCGTTGCGAACGGCCTGCGAGCCATTCGAACGCGATACGCGAGAAATTTGCTGAGCGACGTTGCCCTTCATACGTGTCAAAAACACTCCGCTGTTCATTACTCTCTTGATTATTCCGGAGAGGCTTGTGTGTTATTCCGGAAATGCACTTTCGAGATACTTCGGATATCAGCTGATTTTCTTCAAAATCGCAGGGCTTTGTGCGGTGTTCGCGATAGTAGCCCAGCACTGTTGGTTGTTCAACGGGTGGAATCCAACTTCCAAGAAGGTCGACGCGACGAAGGTTGTAGCGCTAGAATGGTCGTTCGAACACTGCGCCTTGTGCGGTGTCCGATGACGGATCCAGAGAGTCTCCAGCACGATGAGCGCAGTCAGCGTCTCTCGATGCGATGAATGAACCACCGCAAGGGTGAGAGAGGAGTCAACTGTGAGCGATATCTTCGGACAAACGAAAACGCTCCGCGCAGGCGAACGCGCTGAACTTGAAAAGCTCTCGACCAAGCGAACCGATCCGAAAAGTCTGATCGATGTCGAGCTTGCTCGGCGGGTGGCTCGGCTCGCTCACGCAACGCAGAAGCAGATAGCCTTTCTCATCGAGCGAAACGGCCGAATTTTTCAAACGGTGCTGGGATCGAAAGATCGACTCTATCTCCCCGACTTGGGACGACAACGGATCGACCCGACGAGATTGCGGCGGCTCCGGCTTGTTGTCTTTGTGCCGGACTGCGCCGATCGCCTGGGTGAGCAGTTGGCTGATACAGCGACGCTACACCTCGCTCCGCAGCGGAAGAAGTCGGGATCGACGTCTCGAACTGTGCTTGCGATAGATTTCCCGGATGACTTTCTCGTCGATCTTGAGAAGCTCCGCCTTGATGGTATCTGTCTTGTCGCTGTCGACGACGACGGTGATCCGGGCCCGATCTCTTTCGCCTACCTGAAGCCCCGTGAGGGCGGACAGCGTGGGAAGGAGCTCAAGAGAGATACTCGAAATATCGCTCGATACTTCGGGGACGATCTCCGTGACATCTCGATCAATTTCGCAGACTTCGCCGACGATCTCGAAGCACAGATCGAAAGAAAAGCTGATGCGCGTCTCGATACCGGTAAGGATCGGGCGGTCCTCATTGGCGCGTACACCAACAGTTCGCATGATTCCATCGCTTCGATGGAGGAGTTGACGGAGCTTGCTCGAACCGCGGGTCTCCAGATCTCCGACGTG
>JADYYL010000332.1 GCA_020853655.1 Deltaproteobacteria bacterium | reverse complement strand
GTTCGATGTGAATATCGCTCGCGCCCTTTTTGATCGCGTCGGTCAGAATCGCGTTGACGAGCTTGACGACCGGAGCATCCTCTGACGCCTTCTCGAGTGCCTGGAGATCAAGAGAGTCACTCGCATCAATGACCTCGACATTGGAGTCATCTCCGAGGTCTTCGATGATGCTGTCGTAGGAGATATTGCTCTCGTAGAGCTTCTCAATATGTTGTTTGACGTCGGATTCTGTCGCGAGCACGACGTGGATATCGCGTCCCGTGATGAACTTCACGTCGTTGAGCGCGAGGATGTTCGATGGATCGACCATCGAGACCATGAGCGCGGAGCCGTGGTAACGGAGAGGGACGAGATTGTGTTTTACGGCGATATTGTGCGGAAGCAGTGCAACGGCATCAGGATCGATCTGTTCCGAATCGATCGCGACAATCGGCAGACCATATTGCTTGGCGAGTGCTTCCACGAGCTGACGCTCGGTGACGACACCGAGTTTGATGATCGCTGTGCTGAGGAAACCTCCACTCTGAGACTGGGTGTCTTGCGCGAGCTTCAACTGCTCTTGCGTAAGAAGACCTTGTCTGACGAGGAGATCCCCGATTCGTGATGACATAGCTCAGACGGAAAGACTGTTTTCCTCTCGTCCCGCAAAAAAACGTCGACAACCTCAGTTCGCGGACAAAAATTGGCACCGAGTATCGTTATCGGCATAAGTTCTTGAATGCTTTACGAGAACAGAACGAGCAGAAAGTGTGGGGAGCGGCGTGTCCGTGACTCCGCGATGGGCTGACACGGGGAAAGAGTCGTTGGGGGCCCGAGAAACGCTGAGGCCGTTTTAAGAAGATTGTGAAGGGGTCGGATGGCTTGACGCGGTGTCGCGAGGTTCGCGCTCTCTCGCATTGAAGGAGGGAGTATTCGTCCTCCGGGCGCAGTAGAACGGGCGTTCTTTGTCGCATGAGGCATGCGGCTTGAGTCGCGGACGACCCGCTCTAAGGAACCTCTGAATCAGTCCCCATCCGGGGGCCCAATGTTTCAATAATGGAATAGGTTCAGTCGCGCCAATGACGACGCTCGCTCGAGCGGCGCACATCGCGAGTCGCTTCGCGGACTTTCATTCTCGTTTCAGTCCGCGGCAAATGCCTTCCAAGGCATTTCAGGGAAGTTCGAATTCTGAATCAGAATTTCCCTAAGCCGCCTGCTCTTTGACCACTGGCGGGAAACCGTGTGCCGCTCCCCAGGTCAACGGCGATCGCGACCACTCGTCGAGTACGGCGACGTCCGCGGGGGTGATAGCCTTTCGCTCCTGTGCAATCTCCAGCAGTTCCGGAAAGCGGAGCAGCGAACGATACGTCGCCTGCGCCTGGCGAAACTGATCTTCCGCTTCGGGGAAACAGTAGGAAAAGATTGAGAGGCAGGTGTCGATCGTGCCCCCCTCCTCGCGAACTCCGAGGAGTGCGCTTACGGACGAACCGCCCGTGGAGATTAAATCTTCGACGAGGAGAACTCGAGCGCCTTGCGGTAGCACGCCTTCGACCCGCTTTTTCTTGCCGTGGGTTTTGGGTTTCTCTCGCACATATACGAAGGGAAGCTCCACCCGGTCGGCAAGTGCTACGCCCCAAGGGATCCCAGCCGTCGAGGTCCCCGCGATGACGTCTATGCCGCCAGTCGGATACCGCTCACGAAACAATGCCTCGAAGCCATCGGTGACCGCTCGTCGGTGAGCGGCCGAGCCAAGGAGCAATCGGTTGTCGTTATACAACGGCATCCGTAGACCCGATGCCCACGTGAACGGATCATTCGGCTGAAGTTTGATCGCCTTAATGTCCAGCGCAATCTCGGCAATCCGTTTCGCAATCTCGTTCATGGTCTCCTCCCCGATGTGAGCCTCCGAGACATAGCAGATGGTCCGCAAAGACGGAAGAATCCCAGGCCCGAGCATGGGCCTCGGAGACCGAGTTGGCGTTGTGAGACGCGTTGGGGAGTGGGTCGATAATGCAAAGGGAGGAGGGAGGAAGGCTGGGGCTCTGGCTCTCGGGCCCATCCATGGGAACCGTCATGGTGAGCGGTCGAGTGAGCGTTCGGGTCAAATGCTGAAGCGCGAGGGGTCGGCATGGACAAGGTGAGTGACGTGACGGTGAGGGCTACGTGCGCGAAAGCCACATGAGGGAAGGCACCCGAGTGAAGGGACGTGAGTGAATGAATGTAGCAGCGACGGAATGTCTCGGTGACGAAATGTCTCGGTGAAGCGAGGTGCCAGAGTGAATCGGAGGTGCACGCCGCTGAGGCGGAACTCAGAGACGCAGAACTCAGAGACGCAGAACTCAGAGACGCAGAACTCAGAGACGCAGAACTCAGAGAAGGAGTGTTGTTTCCAATGGTGTCACAGATTGCCCAGCCGATATCGCCGAACTCACACCCGATAGCACCAACTCCAGATCTATCCCCGCTCGCCACTGCATCTCTGATTTCGTTGCCGAATGCTTTGGGCAACGACGCAGCTCGAAAGAGTGCAACAGAAACGAACTCTCTTTCGATGAAAGAGGGAGAGACGAGGGGAGCCCTCCTGTCGATCGTGCTCGAAGCTCAAGGTCGTTGGGAACAGGAGTATCGAACGATGCGAAGTGCGCTTGAGCGCGCGCGCGGACCTGTGCGAGCGCTTCTTGAGGCACAAGATTCAGCGCAGCGCATTCAGCGGACCTCAGAGTTGATCGGGCGCTCCGTCGACTCATTTGGGGAGGCGATTCGAAAGGTGAGTCAATCCGCGGCTTCGGGTTGACGCGTGCTGCGAGGGCGGGACGAAATGCGACTCCGCGCATGAGGTAACGCGTTCGCCGCGGACTGAAACGAAAGTGGGAGTCCGCAAAGCGACTCACGATGTGCGCCGCTCGAGCGCACGTCGTGATTGGAGCGACTGATTTAGTCCCCCGGATGGGACTTATTCTGAGGTTTCTTAGGTAAGGAAGAGTCAATGAACGCTGCGTTGAGTCGAAGGAGGATAGGCCTTGCTCGCGCGAGGTTCCGCTCTGAGGAGCGCTCTGCAGAGATTCATCTGAGAGCGAGCATGTCGACATCCCAGCGTGTGCGTGAGGAGGTGGAGAGGGTGCGCGATGGCCTCTCGCGGATATGTCTTCGACTGCAGTTGGCGCGACGTTCTCCCGTGATCGTCGGCGCGCATGACCCGGCTCCGTGTGCTCAGAATGCGACGGCTCAGAATACGACTGCTCAGAATACGACTGAGGCGATTCGAATTCGCCGGATGACGGCCGAGATCAATTGCGCGCTTGAACAGATCTTTCGTGCAGAACGTTATCTTGCGCTCAAAGAGGTTGAAGAAGCCGGCGCTGATGCTGCGCTTGATCAGCGCCGTCGTGAACTACTGCTCTGCCAAAAGCGCGGGGAGATACTTGCGAAGCGTCAACGGGCCGAGCACCTGCGAGAAGAATCGAGGCGCATGAGTCTGGAGTTGGACGAGTGGTTCGAGTCCAGAACGTCAACGAGCATGGCCGGACCGCGGCGGGGACGCGATGTCGCAAGCTCAGCTCTCGCGACGAAGCGAGCGCGTTTTGGAGACCGATATGGAGAATGACGGCGGCGTGAATGCATACGCGCTACTCGCGACGGGTGGGCCTCTGCCCACGGTCATGATTGCCTCCGCGTTTGCGCTTCTCCCGATCGGCGTGCTGATGGTCACTTCGTTCGTGAAGATCTCAATCGTGCTGAACGTGATCCGGAGTGCGATTGCAGCTCCCGGAGTGCCGTCTGCCGCGATGACGGGGCTTCTCTCTCTCGTCTTGACGGGTCAGGTGATGGCGCCGATCGCACGCGAGATGTGGGAGCGCGCAGAGGTTGTCCTGAGCGGAAGTGGCGAGTTCTTGGTCGGGAAGGAAGGAGCACGAAGTCAAGCAACTCAGAGGGAAGGTGTTCAGGCGGAACGTGTGGTGTCGCCATTGGCTGGGATGGTATCTTCGCCTGCCGCAGTATCTTCGCCTACGGCGGTATCCTCCGATATGCGGGCGGTGGGAATTCTACTCGGTGGAGCATCGACGTCTCGGAGTGTCGCTGATTCTTCTCCAAAAGCTAGCTCTTCTATCAACGGCGCGTCTCCTGCGACGGCATCCGCCGCAGCACGATCAGCGTCAGCGTCTTCAAGAAAGGCAAAGTCGGGAGGGCGCTCAGCACGCCCTCCAGGGACAGAGGTTTCGAAGACCGGTCTGAAGCGGGCGAGGCGTGGAAGCGGTGAAGAGCTCTCCACGAATCCCGCCGATCGCTCGGCCAAACTTGCGCTGTCGGCGAGTGAATCGATGTGGATCGCTCGGTTATGCGCTGTCCCGTTCGTCATCTCTCCGCTCGAGGGATTCCTCCGTCGACACGCTCGGATGCGGGAGCGCGAGTTCTTCGCAAGGAGGCCCAGCGGCGGCGGGAGTTCTTCTGATGGCGGTTCTTCTGTCGCTCCAGGCGGATGCGAATACGGAGAGCCGCTCGAACCAAACGTCCGGTCTCGCCACCACTACATGGCAGCCGAGCCGCCGGCCATCGTCGGAGAGAATCTCATCACATTGATTCCAGCGTTCCTTGTCTCGGAGCTCGCCAGTGCGTTTCGGGTTGGGTTCATCCTCGCGTTACCGTTCTTGGTTATCGATCTCGTGATCGTGAACATCCTCGTGACTCTCGGTATGTCCATGGTGAATCCGACTCAAGTATCGCTCCCCATCAAGCTTGCTGTGTTTCTTCTCGCCGACGGATGGTTCCTCCTCTCCGAGAGTCTTGTGCTTAGCTACGGGAGATCGTCGTAAGTGGATGCGTTGAGTCTCGTCCCTCATGAGCAGAGTGTAGGCGCGTATCTCGCATGCGCAATGTTCGGCGCAGCGCTTCTCTCCGCCGTGCCTCTCGCTGCGGCGGTTGTCGCTGGATTTGTGATGGGTGTCATTCAGACGGCGACGCAGTTGCAGGATCCGTCTCTCGCTTTCATCCCCAAAGTGGTTGCAACTTCATCCGCGATCCTTTTGTTTCTGCCCGGAGGGTTGGAGTTGCTCGCGGACTTCTTCGCGTCGGCTATTCATGCCGCGATTTCCGGTGGCGCGTTGGATCCGAGGTAGCCGATGTGTAACCAATTCTGGCCCGCGGTTTTGGTGTTCGTGCGATCGACGGTCTTCCTGGTCATGCTCAGTCCAGTGAGGCATGCCCTTCGAGGACAGGGGATTGTCGCTTTGTCCGCTGCGCTTGCGCTGTGGGTGTCTATCCCGAGCGGCGAGCACCTTTTCGTGATGAGGCCGACGGTTGCGCCGACTGTTGCTCGGATAGTTGCTCCAGTGGGACCGGAACGTGGCGCGGTGAAGAAGTTGATACGAGGACAGCACGAGAACGGCGCGAGTATTTGTGCCGGTGCGAGTTCTGATCTCGCGATCGCATCAACACTTCTGCTGCAGTGCCTCATCGCGGCGTGTGCCGCGCTTCCGTTTGCAGTTGCTGTTGAAGGTGCAGCGATGTGCGGCAGACTTATCGATTGCGTTCGTGGGGCGCAAGTGGGGGAGGCGCTCGCACCGCTTTCGGACACGGCGCTCTCGGTCAACGAAAATATCTTTCGTCTCGCGTTCGTCGCGCTTGCATGTGAGCGGGGCATTGCGACCGCGGCGGTGTGCTCAATAGTTGGCGATCATGCATCGCAAGTCGGTATTGCCGGTTTCCCCTTGCGTCATACCCCCTCGCTCGGATATCTCGACGACCACCGCATAGGAGTCGTCCTTGGAGAGTCGTTGTGGATTGCTTTTCCGTTCGGCCTCTCGCTCTTGATGTTCGATTTATTCGTTGCCGTGCTCTTTCGTACCGCCTCCGGATTTGGAACGTCGCTGAGTAGCTGGCGCATGCTCGCTGGCGTCATCTTGTGGTTCCCAATGTCGGAGGCTCTCGAACGGCTCGACGTGGGACGCTTCATCAGCGATCACCGGCGATGTTTTGATTCCGTCGACGATACTCATCGCGACCGGACTTATCCGTCATTAGGGGAGTGATCTTGTGGCGTCAGAGAAGCACTTTGCCCCGAGTGCCCGAAAGGGGGCGCAAGCGCGCCGCGAAGGAGATGTCGCGAAGGCGAGAGAACTCGCATTCGGCTCTGTAACGCTCTGCATTTGCACATTATTTTGGATGTGTCCGCCGTTGACACGGAGCGTTGAGTTTTTTGAGTATATTTTGCGGGAACGTGAAGACTTCACTACAGACGCCATGATATTCTACGTCGCGGAATCGTGGAAATTGATCTCCGTTGAGCTCGCCGGATTTTTTGCGGTCGTGCTCCTTATTGCGCTCGTCGTGGAAGGGCTACAGGCCGGACTCGTCGTAAGCTTTAAGCCGCTTGTACCCTCGATTGATCGGCTTCTACCGAACAAAGGGTTTCCGCAAGCGTGGGGAATCCCAGGGGAGGGAGTTCCTGGTCGATTACCGTGGCGCGTGATCGGGGAGGGTACGAAGGCAGTGTGCTTATCGAGCACCACCTTCATCGGCGCGGCGGTTGCTTTCTGCTTTTTTGCTCGCGAATTGTTCGCGCTCACGGCGCAACTTCCGGATGCGGAATTGGGCCTTGATCTGCTGACAACGGCGAGCGCGAGTGCCGCAGGTCTCGCGGGGGCGATTGTGCTTCTCGTCGGGTTCTGCGGTCTTCGAGCCGCTCGATACTTGCGACGTCAACGCCTGGCGATGGACATCGACGAATTGCGTCGGGAGATCGAAGAGAGCGAAGGACGGAGCGAAGTTCGGGCGTTACGGCGGTCGTTCGCGGAGCGCGTCTCTGAGAATGAGGTGCTTCAGCGCGTTCGTAGTTCGAAGGCGGTGGTTTGCGGGCGGGTGCGGCAATGAAACGCGCATATACGCTGAATCGAAGCCGCTCGTCTCGATGGACCGAACGACCACGTTCCGAGAGAAATCTCCGGAACTCACAACTGCATTCTCGGGCGGCAATTCGGGTGTTTGAAAAGGGATCCTTCATGTCCTCGGTGATCGAGAGCATTCTTGCTCCTCTCGATGCCCGTGTGATCCTCGGGAACGCCGCTTCGGGCGTTGGCGAACTCCTCTCTGCCAATCGCGTTGT
>JADYYL010000331.1 GCA_020853655.1 Deltaproteobacteria bacterium | reverse complement strand
GCGTGCCTCACGTAAGTCCTCGTAATGGCTGTAGATTCCCGCTGGCTGTTTTCGCAATGAGACGCCCGGTGCCAATCGCCCGACACCACGGGCCTGAACTATGGCGTTTGCGGCGGATCGGCAGGGGGTCGAGTGCCCGCCCCGACGATCTTCCCGATGATCTCCTCCGTGGCATTGAACTCGCGTATGAAGTGGTCGCGGAAGGTGGGGAGCGTACCGCCAAGGATGAACATGCCGAGGCCAATCGTCAGCGGAAGGCTGATGATGAACACGTTGACCTGCGGGACGAACTTCGTCAGCAGACCGAGAACGAACTGCGCGAGGAGGACCGCTACGAGGATCGGCCCCGAGATGGTCACCGCCAGCTCGAACGTGTGCGACATCCTCTCGACCAGGATCATCGCGACGTCAGCGTTCGGACGAAACACCCCGAGTCCCATCCCTCCCGGAGGCTCCATCGCGGCGCGAAGCACGGCGTGGTGCCCATCAATCGCAAGAAACACCGACACCGCGACGAAGGATTGGAACCGACTCAGCACCGAAACGGGTTCGCCAATCGAAGGGTCGATCATCGTTGCCTGACCGAGTCCGATCGTCGCCGCAGTGACCTGCCCTGCGACTGCCAAACTGGCCACGATGTAGAATGGGACGGCACCAATGAGGTATCCGTAGATGAACTCAACGGCGAGCATCCCCGCTCCCGCAAGCGCAGAGTCTGGAACTGCGGCGTGGATTCCGGTGAACGCACTGATCGCGCTGAGAATCATGCTGAGCGACACCCGCGTGGTCATCGGAACTTCTTCGGTTCCGATACCCGGAAGCGAGGAAAGCACGCCGCCGAATCGAACGAAGAAGAGGAACCAGGTCCACAGTCCCGACCAATCAATGTTGAGGGCGAAACTCTCGGGCATAACGGCCTAGAGCGTGACGTTGGGGATCTGATTCAACGTGTAGGTCGCATACGTCGCCATTTGAGTCACCATCCAAGGTCCAAAGAACACCAATGCGATCATGACGGCGAGGATCTTGGGAATGAACGCAAGCGACGAATCGCTGATCTGGGTTGCTGCTTGGAAGATACTCACCGCCAGGCCGGCGACGAGACCCAGGAGCAGAACCGGCGCGGAAACGAGCACGGCCGTCTGAATACCAATCGTCGAGATGTGCAGGTAGTCGTCGAGTGTCATGTGACGTGGTAGCTCCGCACGAGGTTACCGATGATCAGGCCCCATCCGTCGATCACGACGAAGAGCATCAGCTTGATCGGAAGAGAGATGACCGTCGGGGGAAGTGTAATCATGCTCATCGATGTCAATACTGACGAGATGATCATATCGAGGATGACGAACGGGAGGTAAATCAGGAATGCGATCTGAAACGCCGTGTTCAGCTCACTAATCACAAAAGCCGGAATAACGACGGCCGCGTTCAACTCCTCGGGCGAGTCGACCGGTGCGGATTTCGTCACTTCCTGGAAGAGAGCGAGATCTTGCTCTCGCGTGTGGCGGAGCATGAATGTGCGCAGCGGAGCAAAGGCCTTGCTCATCGCCTCGCCGTGGCCGATTTGATCCTCGGAGTAGGGGACAAGCGACTTCTCGTAGATCTCCGTGAATACCGGGTTCATGATGCCAATCGTAAGAAAGAGCGCAAGGCCCATGATGACCTGGTTCGGTGGCGTCTGCGCCGTTCCGATCGCTTGGCGAGTGACCGCGAGGACGATCGCTATCCGCGTGAACGACGTTGCCGTCATGATGATCGATGGAAGGAAGACGAGCCCGCTGAGCAGAATGGCGAGCTTCAACCCCGAGTAGATCTCGTTGGTCGTCATCTCCTTCGAGCCGGAGGTGTTGATGGAGATCGTCGGGGCAGTGACCGAAGGCGTCGCAGCAGAGGCGTCATTCGACGTTACTGCGCACAGCGAAAGAAGAACGAACGCGGCCATCAGCCACCGGAGCGCGAGCGGCGTTCTCCCAAAGAGAGAAGGAATGGTTCGAGACACGGCGCGCACAATGAAACCTCTGACGTGTTGGTCAAGTCGACCGATTTAGCGCTCGCGATACTTCGATTCGATGGCTTCGTCTTCGTAGTACTCTTCGAGATCAGACTCGTCCTCGTCATCGACTGCCGAGACCGAATTCGAATCGAGTGCCGCCACGAGAGCGACCTTGTCGCCGCTCAGAGAAAGAAAGAATTCGCGTCCACGCACCGATGCGACCAAAAGTGACGATTTCGGCCCGATGTTCGCTCGAGAAACGATAGCGATCTGTTCCTCGGGGGTGGCGGTTGGCTTCTTGAACCTGCGAGTCAATGAAAGCAGAACGAGCAAGCCCGCAAAGAAATAGAAGCACGACTTGGCGGTTTGCATCGCCATCGTCTTGAAGTCAGGGGTCTCGGGGCGCATCTGGAGGGTTCCTCCGAATGGAGGCTTTCCTTTCTCCGTGACAGGAGTCGAAGAACTGACTCCCTCGAGAGTCGTCGCTTCGTCTGCCGTGGCAACGGAAGGAGCCGTGACCACTTCGGAGGATGGAGCGGTTGTCTCAGCGTGTGCAGGTATCACGCTAAGAGCGGCAACCACCAACGCGAGAAGGGGGGAGGTTCTCATTATCCGAGTGCCTCAACACGTTCTTGTTGCGAGATGATGTCGGTAATTCGGACACCGAACTTTTCGTTCACGATCACAGCCTCGCCACGAGCAATCAGCTTGTCGTTAATGAAAATATCGAGTGGTTCACCGGCCAGCTTCGTGAGCTCGATCACAGAACCTTGCCCGAGCTGCAGCAAATCTTGGATCAGCATCCGCGTGCGTCCAACTTCAACGCTGACTTGGAGCTGAACGTCGAGGAGGAAGTCGAGGTTTCTCGGCATCTCCTGCGGCTGCTGGCTCAGCGTCGCGTTGACGACGTCCTGGGCGGCGTCTGCTACGCCTTTTACGAGATCGATGTCTTCAGCCATGGGTCACCCGTGCCCTTCCTGCGGTTTAATTGCTCCAGTGAGTCGGATCGCGCGACTTCCGCGATAGGAACCGACAAACCCTTTATACTTGGCCATCCCTTCGACCTTGATGATTGCTTCTTGGGTCGGGGTGGTATCGAGCGGGACAATATCGCCCGGCTTGAGTTGAAGAATGTCTCGAGCAGAGATCGTTCCGTGTGCGAGCTCAACGCTGAGGTTCGCGTCGGTGCGACGGATGTTCGATTCCATGCGCCGGATGACGTTGGTATCGATTTCGAGACGCGTGCTTTGAAAGCCGGTTGTGAGCTTCTGCCGAATCGGTTCGATCGTAGAATACGGAGTGCACAGCGTGAGCGTGGTGCTCTCTTGCTCAAGCTCGACTTCGATCGTCACAATGATGACGACGTCGGTTGGAGGCACGATCGCGATCGCGAGCGGGTTAAACTCAGATCGAACGTAGACAAAGTCGACGGGGTGCACGGGCGCCCACGCTTCTCGAAGCGTTTCGAGCGCCATCATCACAACTTTACCGATCAATCTGGTTTCGATGGCGGTGTATTCACGGCCTTCGATCTTGACCTTTCCGCTTCCCCGGCCACCGAACAAGCTGTCGATGATACCGAAGACGAGTGGAGTCGACACGACGAGGAGTGCGTACCCTTGAAGCGGGGGCATCCGGTAGATGTGCAAGCTCGACGGCAGCGGCAGCTTCTTCATGAAGAGACCGAACTTCACGATCTCGATGCCGCCAACGTTAATGAAGCAAGTGCGACCGAGAAACTTCGATAACGACGTTCGGAAGGAACGCGTGAACCGATCATGGATAAGCTCCATGGTCGGCATCCGGCCCCGAATGATCCGCTCTTGGCTCGCGAGATCATACTTTCGGAGAGCCCCTTGCTGCGCATCATCGAAGGTGTCCGTCTCGACGTCACCGTCCGACAACCCGCGGAGAAGGGCATTGATCTCGTCCTGTGTGAGGATCTGATTCATTCGAAAACCTTCTGAGCACTTCTCTCGCGATGACCGCGAGGACCTTCTGTTACAAACCTACGCCGCCCGTCCTCAACCCCACCGACAAATAGCTACTGAACGATGAACTCCGAGAAGAACACGCCGACGACATCCTCGGAACCAAGCGATTGGTTCACCGTCTCCTTGATTTCGTCGCGCATCTTGTCCTTTCCTTCCGGGGTCAAGATTTCTTTCGCTTCCTTCTTCGTCAGCACGCGAATGACAGCGTCACGAATCTTCGGCATGTCGTTCTCTGCTGAGTGCGGAAGTTCCGGATCCGCGAACTCAAGATTGATCGTCGTCTTGAGAAAGCTTCCTTTCACCTGCAGGTTCACGATGAACGTCTCGAGTGGCATGATCGCCCCGGGGAGCTCCCCGTGTTCGCCTTCGGCACCCTCCTCTTCTCCGTGCTCCTCGCCTTCCTCCCCCTCCTCTCCGCCTTCTTCGGACCCGCTTCCTCCCATTACAAAAAATGCGCCAGCGCCACCGCCCACCAGGACGAGCACCGCCACGATGATCATGATGAGCTTCTTTTTGCCGCCACCCGCGGGCTTCTCTGCGGCTTCTTCTTTTGCTTCTTCAGCCATATCTTTCTTTCAGGCAGTTGTTGTTCGTCTGTACCGCCAAGGTCCCGGTTTACCGATTGAAAAGCGCTTCACCTTTCGAGACCCAAACACCGGTCGAGGAAGGGAGAGATCGATTCGCTAAGATCAAGACGCACCTCGGAGCCAATGCGTCGCGAATTTGTCGCGACAAGCGATTTAAACCGTTCCTGGCGCGGGACAATCGATCCAAACTCCGGGTGCTTATCCCTGGCGGGAGTGATTGTCCGCCGACACTGGTGTCAACGTTTTGTCGGAAACGGAGCGTTGTGCACGATTGAGGTCATGTTGACGACGCCGCTCCAACACCCTTCGAGAAGCGTGCCACCGAACGGACGGAAGACTGGGCTATCGAAGACTGGGGATGACCTTGTCCGGGTGGGAGAACCGAAGCGTGATCGCAGGGGCGACGCCGCGGCTGCGAGAGAAACTGAGGCCGACTTGGTCCGGTGCAAGTCCAGATTCCGTGAGCATTGTCGCGAGCGTTACTAGTTTGTCGTTCGCTTCTGCTGAGGTTGGAACGGAGATATCTAGGAAGTAGCCTTCGGCCGCCGCGAGCTTTGCCGTGCTCCGGAGAAGCGAGACGGTTTGGAACGGCAGTTCAGAGGAGTCGCCAACGAACTGGGTTGAGAGCTTAATGCTCACGCTCGTGCCGACCCATTGCATGTGCACGCCTGCCGGATAACTCACCGTCGCGCCCGAGCGTTCAACCGTCGGCCCAGCGCTGAGTTGATGGCCGATCTCTGCCTCGAGTCTCCGGACAAAGAGCGCTATTCGCGGCTCTGTCGCAGCAGGCGCTGTTTTGATCGCGGGACCGCGCAGTTGATGGGGAAAAGAGAGCGTTGCGAAGCGCATGACGAAGAACGTGAGCACGAGGAACAACATGTCCGTGAACGTCAGCATCCACGGGGAGCCGGAGTCGAGTGCGATGTTCACCTCCGTGCGCTTGCGAAACTCGCTGCTCATTGGCCCTCTTCGATCAGGTCAACGATCACCGTGTTCGGCGTGAGTGCACTTGCCGCGCTCCTCTCTCCCCCCGGTGCCCCGGCGAGGGTGCGCGCGGCGAGCTTCTGTGCGGAGACGCCGCGTTGCACAAGATAGTTCCCCAATGTGTCGAGTCGGCGAAGGTCGCGGCGGAGACCTGACCTCATGTCTAGTGCGTCGTTCGTTGTATTCGGAACGAGCGATATCGCGACGCTGAGACGATCTTCAGAGGCGAGCTCGGCGATCGTATCAAGAACAGGAAAGATGTTCGCCGAAATCTCCTCTGAGTTTCCGACGAACATGCGGTCCATGTGTGCCACGAGCCGGGAGCGCTCAGGCTTTTTCGTTATTCTCCACTGCCCATGTTCGTCGAGCAGCACTTGGGTAAATGGTGATTCCGCGGAGCGAATCTCGTCTGCGCTCAGCGCGGCGCGTTGCGGAGTTCGTCTCGTGTGCTCGCCGAAAAGCGCGTGCTCCGTCGAGCGGAGCACGCGTTGTCCGCGCTGAGGATCGACGACCATCCGAGAGGAGAAGACGATGAAGAAGGCGAGCAGCGATGCGACGACCCCGATGAACGGAATTGAGAACATCTCCGCTGCGTCGCCAGGCTCGGACTGCAGGTGTCTCGTGAGTCGGGATCGCATGTTTTACCGGAACTGAGAGATGCGGCGTTCGGGCGGAACGAAGCTCAGGAGGCTTTCCTCGAGGAGACGAGGATTGATCCCCTGCGCGATCGAGATCATCCCCTCGGTCGTCATCTCCTTAATGAGGATCTCCTCTTCGCTTCGGGCGCGGAGTTTCCCGGCAATCGGAATGAACAGCATGTTTGCGAATACGGCACCGTAGAAAGTGGTAACGAGCGCCACGGCCATCGCAGGTCCGATTTGTCCGGGATCGTCAATACTGCCGAGCATTTGGACCAGTCCGATAAGGGTTCCAATCAATCCCATCGCCGGTGCGATATTTCCCATCGCTTGAAAGAGCTGCGCACCACGTCGATGGCGGCTTGCCACGAGCGAGATTTCGATATCCAAGATTCGCCGAATCTCGTCCGGAGAGATTCCGTCGACGACGAGCTCGGTGCATTTCCGCAGAAACGGATCCGCCTCTTTAAACAGCGCCGACTCGAGCACGAGATTCCCGGATGTTCGAGCTTCCTCCGCAAGTCGAATGATCTTGCGCAGTCGCTCCTCCGGGGACGATCGATCTGGAGCCAAGACGTGCCGCGCGACACTAAATGCCCGTCGTACTTCATCCAGTGGAAAATTGACGAGGGTCGCACCGAGCGTTCCCCCGATGACGATGAGCAGACTCGGGAGGTCAAAGAACAGTGGGAGATTGCCCCCCATTCCAATCGCGAGAAAGACGAGGCCAAATGCGGCCGCGAGACCGATGACGGTCGCGCGGTCATACTCTCCGCCTGAAGTGCGGTATCGCATTTCTCTGCTCATTCGTGTCGTCTCCTTTCGCTCTCGATTCCTGGTGAACGACGAACCCAAGAGGAGTCGTCGTCAATGCTCTCGACGCGATGCTCACGCGTCCGAAGAACGCCTTCCGGGCGTTCAGAAGAGCAGCGTGTGACCTCGAGGATGAAACCGCTCGATGCGGAAGGGGAAAGCACTGTACTCTCCCACCGGGTCCCTCTCGTTCTCAACGCCCCGGTGATGCTTCTCCCCGATCCGCGCGAGGAAGGCGGACAAGGTATCTCCGGCTAGTTCTGCGCTTGGTCAGATTCCAAGCCGCTGGGATTAGGATGTCCGTTCTGCGGGGGATGGCGCGAAACTCCGCGAGAAAAGTAAGGAAGGGGTGTTTCGCTCGTCGAGGAAGCTGGTATACGAGTAACTTCGTCAGAAAGAAGAGGAAATTCATGCGCCGCTATCACGTCTACGGAATTGGAAACGCCCTGGTTGATCTGCAGATGCGGGTCTCCGATGAGGATTTCGCAACCATCGCAACCGAGAAGGGAACGATGCGTCTCGTCGACTTCGCCGAACAGGAGGCGATGCTCGAGCGGCTGAAGAATTACGAGATCAAGTGGTCGAGCGGTGGCTCGGTGGCCAATTCGATTAACGCGCTCGCTCAACTCGGCGCGAAGGGAGCTTTTGGCGGTCTCGTCGGTGACGACGCATTTGGCGATTTTTTTGCGCGCGAAATGGAGAATTTCGACATCGCGTTCCCGAACGAAGCTGTCGAAGGCAAGCACACAGGCACGAGTGCCATTGTGATCACGCCGGACTCCGAACGCACGATGCGCACTCATCTCGGTGCTGCGTCGACCATGACGGAGGAGGATGTCAGCGAGGAGATCATCGCAGAATCTGAGTGGCTCTTCTTTGAGGGGTATCTCTTTGATCAACCGGGCGGGCAACGGGCCGCCCAGCACGCGATCGAGTTGTGCAAGAAACACGGCACGAAGATCGCTATCACCGCTTCCGAAGCGTTTGTGATCGAACATTTCGGAGTTCCATTTCGAGCGGCCGCCGATCAAGCGGATCTTCTTTTCTTCAATCAGAAAGAGGCGCAACAATATACAGGGCTCCAGGACGAAGAAGCCTGCTTCGCACGGCTCAAAGAGCTGAAGCGAAGCTTCGCGATGACGCGCCACTCCGAAGGTGCTTGGGCATTCGTGAACGGGCAGGAGGTTCGGGTTCCCGCGTTCGAGGTGAACGCCATTGATGCGACGGGTGCGGGCGATATGTTTGCCGGCGCCTTTCTCTATGGTCTTACCCAGAACCTCGAACTGGCGAGCACGACCACTTTGGCTTGCTTCCTGGCGAGCCGAGTTGTTTCGCAAGTTGGGGCGCGTCTCGAGGGCAACGCCCGATCGCTGGCAGAGAAGAAGGGTCTGCTCTCGGCTTAATGAAATAGGTTGTGATGTTGCGATGGTTCAGCAACGAAGACCAGAGCGTTTCAACCTGAAGTCGAGAAGGAGGGAGATCCTCGTATAGCGATCCCCCCCCCTTCGATTTATTCCTCCATCTGCCGCGCGTACCACTCGATTTCCGCGCGGAAGTACGGCCGATGAGGATCTGTCGTCCGCTGGATGATCGTGCTTCGCTCCAGCGCACCGAGCAGTTCTGCATCCGCCAAGTCCAGGATCTCGAGAGCTTGTTCGGTGCTCGTGCGACCCATGCTCTCCTCGACCCGATCGATCTCTCCGGACCCCCGACGAGCAAGGAGCCCGTCGATCGCACGTCGGCGATAGAGAACGTTGTCCCCTCTGACCAAGGGCGGGGGGATCAATTTCAATTCCTCGCAGAGGAAGAGGATTGCCTGGGAGCCGACCATTTCAGCCGCCTCGAACAGTTCAATCCAGGTTGTGGTGAAGCGCTTCTCGCGCGGTGGAAGTTCGCCGTTGGTGCGCGAAAGTTGGCTTTGCGAGAACAGCAGGATGCCCCGAAGTTTCCGGGGGGTGAGCACCCGATACTGCATAAGTGCTCTGAGGCGCTGTTTGTTGATCCCCAACGTCTTGAGGACGCGGGACACCGGCAGATAGCGGTCGTAGCTGCCGCTCAGTGCGGTCTCGTCGCGACTCTGTGCCAGCGCTGCTGCCAGTGCTTCGACCGTGGGTCGGCTCAGGAAGATCCCCCGTTCGACCACCTTGAGCGGAGGGAATCCGACGCGGGTATCGTACTCGAACAGCGCGTCGAACGAGCCAACACGTTCGGCTGCTTCATCAAACGTAATCCAGCACGCTTCGAAGCGC
>JADYYL010000330.1 GCA_020853655.1 Deltaproteobacteria bacterium | reverse complement strand
CCGTAGAGAACGGAAAGAGCATCGTCGTTGGCGCCGATGAGCCGCGCACCGTTCCGGACGAACAACGTTCGCTTGTTGTTTGTGTCACCATGAGGTGCGATCACTGAACGTGCGGATGGCCGCCTCGGGTCTGCGGTGGAAACAAAGTTTATGCCAGCCTCGCGCGAGTTAGTGCGGCGCCGCGAAGGGTTCGCCGATTCTGCAATCGCGCAAGTGTGAGAGCTATTCAAAGGGTGGGTTCTCGTTATGCAGTCGGCCGATCAAGCGAATATTCCCGTGAATGAGCTCTTCTCCACCGATCCGTCCGGGCGTCCTCTCGTCGACATCCTGAAGAGCTTTGCCGAGCGTTACGAAAGCTATGTCGGAAGCGAGGCGGACGAGCAGGTTGCTCTCGATAAATTGAGAGCAGATATTTCCGCACTTTGCGTCGCTTCGCTTCAGCTTGCGACACTCTCGCCATCGGAAGCGTCTGACCTCGTTGTCTCTGCGTTTTCACTCTCCGTCACACGCTCCGTGGTTCAGACCATGTTCTCGGTGTGGCGTCGTGATGCTGAAGGGGTGAAGAGCGCGAGGCAGTCGTCTTCATTTCGAATTGCTCGGATCGAATCTGAGCTTTCCGCCGCGGAGCAGTTGCTTTTGCAGTGCGTCAAGGCACTGCAGTTGGTTCCCGGGGAGTCTCGAGCTCGCGAGACACGAGAAGCAGTGACGCAAGCGCTCGCTGCGTGCGAGCGTTGCGCAGCAGATCTCCGAGAGTCAGTATCCGCAGCCCTCGTCGCACTCATTTCGCAAGACAGTGTGTTTGCGTCCGATGACGCGTTTCGCGTTCTGGCGGACGATGCGCTCTTCTATGTTACCAGGCTGGTCGCGCTGCTCTCTCGGTCGAGCGGGGGGCGGCCTGCGCCCGCGCTGCTCTCTGCCGTCGGACTCTGACCCGTTTTGACTCAACTCGCTCAGTTCGCTTTCGTTGGGGCAATCAAATGGCTCATGCGTCGCTACGCCCCGTGGAAGGCGGTTTGGATCCTTCGACGAGGGGTGGGACTCGGGACCTTCGGCGGTCGTGGGAAACGAGCGAGACAACAGAAGTTCAGACCGGGGTTGCAAAGGGGAATAGAAGAGGTAGCTTCTGCGGCGATTCTCCTTTAGAAACAGGCATAAATCTGCGTCGAGCCCCCGCAGCTCTCACGTGGCGGCTTTTTCGGCTCAAAAAGCCCGGATTTGTCTCCAGTTGACGCCAACTTGGATTGTGCTACTTTCCCCGCTCTTTTCTAGGAAGATTTCAGATGAAGGCCAAGTCGAAGACCACACAATTTAAGTCGCGCGAGACCGCCGCTGAAGAGCGGAAATGGTTCGTCGTCGATGCCACGGATAAGGTCGTTGGCCGCGTAGCCGCTCAGATTGCGAACGTGCTTCGCGGAAAGCGTAACCCGGCGTATGCTCCGCATACCGACACCGGAGATTTCGTGATCGTTATTAACGCTGAGAAGATCAAGTTCTCGGGCGAGAAGCTCCAGAGCAAGCTCTATCGTCATCACTCCGGCTATCCCGGCGGGTTGAAGGCGGAGACAGCCGGCAAGCGACAACAGCGCAAGCCGGAAGATCTGATCAAGTTGGCGGTAAGCGGAATGCTCCCGAAGACTCCGCTCGGACGCACCCAGCTTCTCAAACTCAAAGTTTATCGCGGAGAAAAGCATCCGCACCAAGCACAAACCCCAGTTGAATTGTCGATATGACAGCGAAGAAAGCTATCACCGCGATTGGCCGCAGAAAATCAGCAAGCGCTCGCGTGTACATGTTCCCCGTTGATGATGGCGAAACTGCTGATCTGACGATCAACGGACGCACGTTTGAGAATTTCTTTGTCAGCGCAATCACACGTCAGACGGTCATGAAGCCGCTGGAAGTTGCTGAGCGCATCGGCAAGTACCGGTTCCGGATTCGAACCACCGGCGGGGGATACACCGGTCAAGCGGGAGCAACAGTTCTCGGAATTGCTCGAGCTCTTGAGAAGGCAGAGCCGGAACTCCGACCTGCGTTGAAGAAGGCAGGCTTTGTCACCCGCGATCCGCGAGTTGTTGAGCGGAAGAAGCCCGGGAAGAGAAAGGCTCGTAAGAGCACTCAATTCTCCAAGAGATAATAGGTCTCCAAGAGATAATAGGTCTCCAAGAGATAACAGCTCTCGAGGACCTCTTCCGGTTCATTTAAGCCTCGTTCTGCTCGCAGAACGGGGCTTTTTCGTTTGCTCATCCTTCGCATTCGATTCGGCCCGCTCGATTTGAACACCCGCCACATTTGTCACGCAGTCCTCTCTTTCCTCCCTCAACAACGAACACGCTCTTCAGTCTGCGTGTGACGAGGTCTATGCGCCCCCCTACGGGTGGAACAGGCGCCGGGCCAGCACCTGGCCACCCCGCAGTACTCTCGAGTCGCCCGGGGCGCCGTTGCTCGTGTGGACGATAGGGGAGCTCACCAAACACACTCTCTCTTTTGGGACCCAGAGCGACCCATTCCGCGGCTCTTGCCACAAAGCAGACCCGCGACACACCTCCATCCCCGTGTTCGATGGGCAAATCCCCGCCGGCGGCCAACATTCTGAGCACTACGGGCTCGATCAGTTGGCGATTCGTTCCTGTTTTGTGGAACGGCACCGGGTGCCGATCGAAGGGGCGAGCAGTCCCGCAGGGGGGGGCTTCATTGGGGAGACCGACTCGTTGCATGGCCCGGGAAACGAGAGGGGGAGGGCGCCCGCCTGGGACATGACGGAGATCCCGTTTTTTGATTCCTGAATTACAAGGTCATGAAATTACTCGAAGGAATTATTTAAAGCAGCTGTTGCAGATCAGTCTGCATAACTTCCCGAAACCTAAGGGCGAAGCGTAGCTCTGCCTTCAGGTTAATCGGGCTAGGTTTCTAGCAGTTTAACTTTCATTTCACTTGAAGTTTTCCGGACCCTGAATATAATCCGGCGCACTAAGAGCGAAGTGCGCGAAGTTGGTGCGCTAAAAAGTACACGGTGAAAGCCGAGCTTCAAGCGAACAACAACCGAACGGCCCGACGCGAAGATCGTAGTTGAAGATCGTTGTTGTGTGAATCTCTCCCGTACGGGAAACACTCCGCGAGTCTCTTCCAGAATTTCTTTGGATTTTCTTTTCGAATCTTCCAGATAAATTCTTATCGGTGAATATCGCTGCATAGAGATGCATCGATTTCACCAGAAAGAGGAGGGGACTCAAGGCGAATTCCGGAAATGAGAATTCGCACAGCTGCAGTATCACGATCAAAGTGTGGGGAATCGCCGAACTCGATTCTTAACTCAAGCGTTCGATGATTATTTGGATTGGTCGGTAATTGTTAGGAGTGATTATGAAGATGTGGAAAAGTGCAATGTCTCTGTCGGTCGCCGTCGGGACGCTGCTCTCTTTCGCGCCGTCGGATGCGTCCGCCGTCACGATTGAAGCAGGTCTTACCCCGATGGGAACCGTTACGTGGGACTCTCTCGACGATAATACGTTCGACGTGGGCTTCACGGCGTTTTACGCGCAACTGTCTCCGTTCGTTGAGCAACAAGCTTATCGCTTTGCTCCGACGTTCTCGGGAACTGGTGCAGGTACTGCGCTCGACGAACTTCTGTTCGTTGAAATCACTGCGTATGCTGGCACGAACAACCTCGAGTTGTGCGGCAGCGTAAGCGGATGCTCGACGGTATTCAATGGCGCGGCAGCCCCGGGCTCAACGAATACTTCGATCCTTTCGTCGACCGAAGATTACAAGTTCAAGCTCAACAGCCTCAGCGGGACGTGGTCCAGCGATGCTGCGCTGAACTCTGATGGACTCGATCACTTCGTCGTGTTCAAGGTGACGACACCGGGCGTTGTGAATATCACCCCGACCACTTTGGGTGGTGGTGCTGTTGTTCTCAACCTGCTCGCTGGCGACCTCTTGATCGGCGTCGAAGATCTTCCGGGTGGATTGCCGGGCAGCGATCGTGACTTCAACGATCTGTTCTTTCACGCCCGTTCACGCGCTGTTCCGGAGCCGGCCTCAATGGCGCTCCTCGGACTCGGCCTTCTTGGCGCGAGCCGTCTTCGCAAGCGCAACGAAGCGTAAGAATGAAGATTGAGAGTTCCTTCGGGAATCTCAATTGATTCTGGAAACGCCCACCTCACGGTGGGCGTTTTTTTTTGCTTTCCCGGGCCCACCT
>JADYYL010000329.1 GCA_020853655.1 Deltaproteobacteria bacterium | reverse complement strand
GTGAGAGATCTCGCGCACCACGCAGAGAGAACGTACTCAACCGAGAGAGATCACTCCCATCACCGACGCCATTCTCGATGACTGCACACAAATCTTCCGTGACACAGGCGACTGCACCGAGTTTGACCTTTGAAAGGCGGCCAACCGGTTCCGCGGGACGATACGCGTGCACGGTCCCGTTCTTACGCTTCGGATTGTAGCGATAGAGCAGAATCGCGGGATACTCCTCGCCATCACTTCGCTTAAAGACACTTTGTAACGCAACGACGAGCGTTCCATCAGGAAGGACCGACAGCCCTTCAAACCCGCGATTCGCGCGTCGCTGCGCAAAGATCGCGGGAAGCTCGTTACCTGGGCGAAGTCGCTCTTGGACTCTGCCCGAGCGCGCATCCACGCGCATCAAGGCCGGTCCATATTCATCCGACACCCAGACGTCATTCGGGGCATCGGTGGAGATGGCGATTCCTTCGGGATCCACACCGCGCGCGTCGCCAACGATCGGTCGTAGGTCGGGGCCGAGGGCAATCTCGTCATCTGTCGTGGAGGGGCCGCTGGTCGGTGGCAATCCGTTCAAGGGGCCGCTCGCGTCGGAGAGCTCCACCCGCCGTCCGGCAGTCAGCGTTCCGTCTCTAAGAACAACCTCAACAAATGAAGGGACAAACTTCGGACAGGGGAAGATCTTTGAGTCGAGGTCGGATCCGGCGACTTTTGGCCCATCGGCGTTTGGTCCGCGGTCGGTGAGCGCGAAGAGGGTGAGATCGTCCGCTGAGTTCATCCGACTCAGTGCGATCGCGGACCCCACGGAAAGGGAGGTCCCCGGGCACGTCGGATCGTTCAACCCGAGGGAGAGCCGCTCGATCCGAACGGCAGGCGCGGGGTTCTGAGCGAGGGCGGAGTTGAATGCGCAACAAACCCCAGCAATTACGCCCACAACATTGCGGATTCTCGTCATATTCGGTAGCCTCTGCGCCAGTCAATCAATGGAAAGTACAATTCAGACTCCTACCGCGTTCGACTATAAGTACGTCAGCGCCATTCGTCGACGTCGTGTGCTTCGCACATGGGGACTACGTATACTCGCGAGTCTCGCACTTCTCGCTGCCCTGTTCTACGGGGCGCTCCATTACTTCAGCAATCTGCCTCGTGAACGAAACCAGTCGCGCGCTGGAATGCCGAGCCGAATCGAAACAGGGCTCCACAGTTTTTTCGCAGCAGCGTCAACAGCACTGACCACTGACCCAGCAGAGCCGAAAGACTCTCAACTTCCGGTGCTCGAACTCTACATCCCCGGTCGATCCCTTGACTCGCTCAATGCCGACCTCCCGGAGAGCGGCACCGAGTATCAGAAGGGGCTCTTCAAGTCAGAAGGGAAGGTTACAAATGCGAAGCTCCGTTATCGTGGGGATTCGCTGAACCACTGGTCCTTCCCTTATAAGTCCTGGAGGGTGAACCTGAGCAAGGGGCACCTCTACAAGGGGATGGAGGTTTTCAATCTCTACCTTCCCAGAACGTCGAGTCAGGTCGCTGAATATCTCGGCTACGAACTGAGTAAGCGGATGCCGGGCATACACGCTCCTTACGTTGACCTGGTGCACTTCCGACTCAATCGGCAATACAACGGCATGCGGATGGTTCTCGAACAGGTCACCGCGAGTTCAATGCCGCGACGCGGGAAAGCTCCGGGAAAGATTTTCCATGGCGACATCTCCACCAAGCAGATCTACGCGGGTGTGCGTCGACCAAACTTGTTCACAGAGTTGAAAGGATGGGAGATCGACACCGTCGACTATGACCGTGGAGTCGTCGACCAGGGAACAGTTCGACCTGTGGAGCTCGAACCGCTCCAGCGGGCATTGCTCAAGATTCAAGACCCACTGAAACTTCGCGATGCTCTCGAGCGTGTCATCGACATCGACGCCTTTGCACGGTTCATGGCGTATCTCGAGCTGATCAGCACGAGCCATATCGACAACACTCACAACCAGAAGTTCTACCTGAATCCGGATACAGGACTGTTCGAGCCAATTCTCTATGACCCAATTGCCTATCTCTTCGGTCGACGCTCCGATCTCGACTTTGCGAGCAATTTCGTCTTTCAGCGTCTTCTCGAGATTCCTTCCGTGCGTGACGCCAAGAATCGCTACCTCTGGTCAGCTATTCACGGAGAGCTGAGTCCCGACAAGATCCTCGCGGAACTCGAGTCAGTGCTGAAGCGCGCCGAGCCAGAGATTCGCGCGGCCCACTACAAAATAGGGTCGCGAGACGGAAATATGGAGCTTCTCTCCAACGCTGGTTGGGAAGAAGCGGTCGCAAGCCTCCGAAACCTCGTGACGGTCCGACACAACATCGTTCGGAATCATTTACTCCTGTCGAGTCACGACTTTGGATGGCAGTCCTCGGATGCTCGGGTTGATGTTGAGGTGAAGACCGCCGATCATTCCGGCGTGATCATTGATGCCATCGAAGTCGATGTTCCAGAAGGAACAGTGGCATCGCTTCGCCGTGACGGCTCCACGGCGCCGGGTGTTGGTGGGATGTCGGCCATCGGCGCGGACGGAAAGCATGTGCTCCGATTCCCTCTCAATGACCACCTCATGTCCTTGCGGGCATCGAAACGCCGTCGTGTCTCGATCGTTCCAGGAGTGTATCGATACACCATTGACTTGACGAACTCCGGCAAGACTCAGCTGGCGCCTGGCGCCGTTCATCTTGAAGCGCGCCACCCTCGAACACTCGAACGAGTCGTCGTTCCTGAGCGAGCCTTCGCAGCTCTCGCGACCAACTCTTGGTGGGATCCACGACAGTTCGAGCAGCAGAAGGTCGAGAACTGGAGCGGCCGAGTCTCTATCTCGGAGACTCGCGATCTTCCATCAACGACCACAGTTAACATCGCACCGGGAACCGAGATTGCACTCTCCCCAGGCGCGTCCCTGATCTTCCGAGGACCGGTCTATGCGAAGGGGACCGCGAGCGCACCGATAGTTTTTCGTTCAGAGTCGGCCACGAAGCCGTTTGGTGTGGTGGCTCTCCAAGGAGTGAAAGACTTTACCTTCGAACACGTTTCCGTCACCGGGGGTAGCTACGGCTTCCTCTCGAACATTACGTTCACGGCACCACTGAACATCCATCATTCCACCGGCCGCATCTCTTACTCGCGTTTCGAGGAGAGCCCGATCGCGATTCGATTCAGCGCGGTTGATATCTCCGATTCAAGGCTGCGCGCGACGACCCCAACCATCGAGCAGTTCCAGTCGCGAGTGAC
>JADYYL010000328.1 GCA_020853655.1 Deltaproteobacteria bacterium | reverse complement strand
TCCTCGCGGGAGGATCGACAGTATCTCTCCGGCTGGTTACTGCAGGCAGGCCGGGTGCCAGAGAGTGGGCACTTCATTCGCGTTTCAAGCAGCGCATCCGAAATCTCCGAAGCCTTTCTCGCTGCTCGCGCGGCACTCCCTTCGGCGGAGCCTATCCTCGGCCATGTCGCCGGGCGGCCTGCGGCGCTCGCCGTGCGGGGAGAGTCCGCCATTCTCGAACTCGGTCCGTCACGGCCGAAAGTCCGCTGCGCGGTGACGATGCCCGCTGATGAGATCTCCGCGGTATCAATTCCACTTGCGGCACGTCAGCCATGGCGGGGAACGGTCGGGGTAAAGCTTCTCCGTGCAGGCGGGGCGTGCATTGCGGAGAAGCAGTTCGAACTGGATGGGCAGCCCCTCCCTGGAGAGCTTCTCGTTCCGATTCACCCCTTCCGGGGCGTCAAGGGGGGATCCGAGGTCGTGTGCGAGATCTCCCTTATTGGGGCCACCCCATCCCGAGAGCCCCTGCCACTTCAGGCAGTTAGGTCCGCTGCGTTCCCTCTCCTGGAGAGCTATGGTAACTATGACCGCGCCAGTTTCTCATTTATTGCGCTCCGTTTCCTGAGTGGACCCGAGACTAAATTCCATCGGTGGAAAGCTCAGTTGCGGCGAGCGGTTATCCTTGCGCGCAACGGGGATTGGAAGAGGATCCGGCGGGCACTTGAGACACGTTTAACCCGCCTCAGAGGATGAGAAGTCATTCTTATTGGCTTTGAGCGTCCGCCCCGGGCGGAAAAAAGCGGGCGGAAACAAGTTTGAGCATCCGGAAGGTAATGGAGCGATCGCAGGAGAATCACACCTTGAACCCAAAAGAATCGACCGTCCGCGCCGAGAAGCCGAAAGACGCGGTTGAAGGCATCGGCCACGAAGAGACGATCTACAACTTCCGTTTCTCGGAGGACGAGGACGCGACTCGCCGAGTCACGTGGCGAGTGCTCTGCTCGGAGTTCCTCCAGCAGTTCGTTTCTCCCAAAGACACCGTCGTCGATATCGGCGCGGGTGACGGGAATTTCCTCCTGAACATCCAAGCCGGCCGGAAGATCGCCGTCGATCTCAGCGCGCAGGTGCAATCCCTTCGCGACCGCGGCATCGAGATCGTTCAAGCTCCGGCAACCGAACTCAGTTCGTACATTCACGACAAGGTCGACGTTGTCTTCATGAGCAACTTCCTTGAACACCTTCCAGAGCGACGCCTCGTCCTCGAAGTTTTGGAAGCCTCGAAGAGTATCTTGAAGAAGGGTGGCCGCGTCATGATCCTGCAGCCGAACATCCGCTACGTCGGTCCGGCATATTGGGATTACATCGATCACCACATCGCGCTCACTGAGCACAGCCTTCAGGAAGCACTCGAAGTCACCGGCTTTAAGGTCGAGCGGATGATCCCGCGCTTCCGTCCCTATACGGCAAAGTCGAAAGTCGGCCATGTTGTCGGTCGGCGAGGGGATTGGCTCGTGCGGATGTATCTGCGCATGCCGCTCCTTTGGAAGATTTTCGGACAGCAAACATTCGTCGTCGCGCGTATCTGAGCAGACTCAGTTACGAACAGAGTTAAGCACGCAGGAAGTGATTGAAGCGTATGGGGATCACGGGGAAAAAGATTGCAGTTGTTGGCGGATGCGGGCACGTCGGACTTCCGCTTGGCGTGAAGTTCGCGCTGGCCGGTGCTCAAGTGTCGCTCGTCGACATCAGCGCGGAAGCCGTCAAGAGCATCAACGGTGGGACCTTCCCGTTTCTTGAGAACGGTGGGGACCGCGAGCTCCAAGAGGCGTTGCGCCGCGGACTGCGCGCCACGACGGATGCGAAGGAAGTCGCCAACTGCGAAGTGGTTGTGTTCGTCACGGGCACGCCGGTCGACGAGCACCTCAATCCGAAGCTGTCGGAAGTTCTGAAGATCTTGGATTTCTATCAGCCCTATTTCCGCCAGGACGCGTTGATCGTGATGCGTTCCACCCTGTTCCCCGGAACAATGGAGCACATCTACAACCGCCTCCGCGATCGCAACGCGAATGTGCGTCTCACGTTCTGTCCAGAGCGAGTGAGCCAAGGCTATGCGCTCGAAGAGATCGACTCGCTCCCGCAGATTATTTCGGTGTTCGACGAGCCAAGCTTCGACGCTGCGTATGAAGTCTTCGCGGCAATCGCGCCGAAGATCATCCGCCTCCGCCCGATCGAAGCAGAGATGACGAAGCTGATGGCAAACGCTTGGCGCTATCTCGAGTTCGCGATCGCGAACCAGTTCTACATGATCGCGGAAGCAAACGGTGTGGACTTCCATCGATTGTACGAGGCCATTCGTTACGAAGATCCACGCGCCAAGGGCTACAAGGCCCCGGGCTTTGCTGCAGGTCCGTGTCTCTTCAAGGACACGATGCAGCTCGCGAGCTTCTTCGATAACCAGTTCTATCTCGGTCACTCGGCGATGCTTGTGAACGAAGGGCTTGCCACGTTTGCCGTCGAAAAGGCGACGAAGGAACTCGGCGGCTCGGTGTGGGGAAAGACGATCGGCCTTCTCGGGATGGCGTTTAAACCCAACAACGACGACACCCGTGAATCGCTCAGCTTCAAGGTGAAGAAGGTGCTCGAGTTTCGTGGTGCCGAAGTCGTCTACACGGACCCCTATGTTGCCGGCGGAATTTCTCTCGACGAGTTCCGCAAGACTTGCGATGCAGTCATCGTCTGCACACCGCACTCTGAATATAAGGGTCTCGAATTTACCCAACCCGTCGTGGACGTGTGGGGCTTTTATTACAAATCAAGCCTAGAGATCTTCCCCGGCGCGCTTGGCGAGGAGAAGTCTGCGAAGGTTGCTAACGCGTGAGTATGGCCATGGGAAAGAAGATTCTTGTCACCGGTTCGGCAGGGTTCATCGGCGGATACGTCGTTGAAGAGTTGTTGAACAACGGATGGGACGTCGTCGGGATCGACAATTACTCCAAGTACGGAAAGGTCGAGAAGTCTTACGACCGTCATCCCCGTTACACGTTCGTCGAAGGCGACGTGAAGAACACGGGCCTGATGACCGAACTCGCTTCGGGCTGCGAGCAGTTGATCGCCGGCGCCGCGATGATCGGTGGCATCACCTACTTCCACGAACTTGCGTATGACCTGCTTGCGGAGAACGAGCGCATCACGGCGTCCACCTTCGATGCTGCCATCGCGGCATACAAGAAGGGGAGCCTGAAGAAGATCACCGTCATGAGCTCGAGCATGGTGTTTGAGTCCGCGACGAAGTTTCCGACGCCCGAGGGAACTGAGCTGACCTCGCCGCCACCGCTGACGACCTACGGGTTTCAGAAGCTTTCGTGCGAATACTTCGCCCGCGGCGCAAAGATGCAATACGAACTTCCGTATACGATCGTTCGGCCGTTTAACTGCGTGGGTATCGGCGAGCGCCGTGCACTGACGGATCATGAGGTCATGTCCGGAAACGTGAGCTTGGCGATGAGCCACGTGGTCCCTGACCTGGTCCAAAAGATCTTGAAGGGCCAAGACCCGCTCCATATTTTGGGCAGCGGTTCGCAGGTTCGGCACTACACGTATGGTGGCGATCTCGCGCGCGGCATTCGACTCTGCGTGGAGACCGAAGCTGCGTTGAACGAAGACTTCAACCTCTCAACTGACGTTTCGACGACCGTACTCGAGCTGGCCGAGGTGATTTGGAAGAAGATTCACCCGAACAAGCCTTTCAACTACACCTCTGACAAGCCGTACGACCACGACGTGCAGCGCCGTGTGCCGGATACGACCAAGGCGAAGAAGGTGCTCGGCTTCGAAGCAACAACGACGCTCGATAACATCCTTGATGAAGTCATTCCGTGGATCGGCGAGCAGATTAAGCTCGGCACGATCTAATTCCGGATCCGCCGTCGCGTCTCGGCGCGGCGGCAACCTCTTTGATGGGCGCCATTATGAGCTCGTCTCCCTCCACCGCTCCGCACACTTCGCGGAGCTACAAGATCCAGCTCATCGTCCCCATCTATAACGAAGGGGAGAACGTGATCTCGCTCTACCGCGAGCTGCAGGCATCCGGAGCCGAATACGACACGCTTCGGTTCGTGCACGACCAAGACACCGACACGTCACTTCCCTTTATCGCTAAACTTCGCGATGCCGACGAGCGCGTCGCCGCAGACAAGAATCAGTTCGGTCGCGGGGTGGTGAAGGCGCTGCGCTGGGGATTCTCCCGTGTGCAAAGCGGGCCGGCGATCGTGATCATGGGAGACTGCTCCGACAAGCTCGATATCCTTCCCGACATGGTCCGGATGTGGGAGCGGGGCGCGACCATCGTCTCGCCATCCCGTTATATGCGGGGAGGGGAGCAACACGGCGGTGGCCTCCTGAAGAGCACGCTCTCGCGCGTTGCGGGCCTCTCACTGAAGTTGCTAGGCTTCCCAACGGCGGATGCCACGAACAACTTTAAGCTCTACGACGGCGATTGGCTGAAGGCCCAGGAGATTGAGAGCACGGGTGGTTTCGAGATTGCGATCGAGCTCTGCTACAAGGCTTACGCGCAGAAGAAGAAGATCGTGGAGCTTCCCACGGTTTGGCGCGATCGCACTGCTGGCGAGAGCAACTTCAAGCTCTGGAAGTGGCTCCCTCGATACCTCGGCTGGTATTTCAAGTGCATCGGCGCGATCGTGA
>JADYYL010000327.1 GCA_020853655.1 Deltaproteobacteria bacterium | reverse complement strand
TCAAACTCAGCAAGAACATCGAACACCTGCTGCGCCGTGTTGCGTGCTTCGCGGTTGGGACAACGATCGCGCCACTCCCAAGACCGGGGATCGGGAAAAACGAGCAGCTGAAAGCGCTGCAACATTCCGTCATTGGCGAGACTATGCGTCGCCTGCTCAAGATACTCGGTAAGCTTATCGGGCTGTATCCCTCCAAAAATTGACACGCAGAGATTCGGAATCTCGATGTGCCCGCGTCCTATTCGATCCGTGTCGAACCCATGCAACCCATTCCAGGCCTCCAAGAAGAAAGCTCTGTCTCCCTCGCGTCCCTCACGGTCCCAGCCAGATACCAATCCGACGAGCTCGTCACGCAGGATCAAGAGCCCGTTAGGATTATCACGCAGTAATTCGCCCAACTTCTCAACCGTCGTATCGTTTGTCTTGAAGCGCCGATGTTTCGGTCCAACGGGAGACTTTTCATCAAGGATGCGGAGCTCTCTGGCGATCTCCAACGGGTCGCCTTTGTTGCGATCTTTGGCCGCACCTCTAATGCGAGATTCGATTACGTCGCGCTCAGCTGCGTAAACTAGGTTCGCAGTACCATGCTCCGCGAGTTCTGCGCGATATTGATCGCTTGCTCGTCCGATCAGAGCTTCCAGGGGCTTCATTCCGGCTGCAGCAGCCGGAGTCTTCTTTGCCGACGGATCTCCGACTATGCCACCCCAGAGGTTAGGCACGACAAGCCACGAGTCCCGAGATTTCGGTTTGATTGCACAACGGGCCCCCACCACCGAAGAAAGAGACACAATCGCGGACGCCGCTATGAAATCCGGTGGGCAGGGCATCCTCTCTGCCTCATCGAGCACCCATGTTCGAAGCGGCGCGGGAAGTAAAACCTCTGCATCAAATGGGGGAACGGGCCTCAGTTCCCGGAGAATTGGATTTGGATCGGGCCATTCTTGCGGGCTGAATCTCGATCCGTCATCGATTGAACATTGAACCGCGAAGCAAACCGCGTCTCGTCCATACAGTCGGCTGAAATCATTAAAGTCAGACACGTCTGTTGGTCGAACTGGACGGAAGGTTGGTACCGCCAGGTGTGCACCTGCAATTTCTGCGGCCTCGCGAGCCTTGGAAAGTCCAGGATTGTTCCGCACCGACACGTCGTCATCCGCGCAAATAACCATTCGAGACTTCGGGAATCGAGCGCGAAGCGTTTCCGCGACAATCGGAAGATTGCCCGCATTGAACGCGACGGCGACCGCGTAGCCGGTGGCTTCGTAGATCGTCGCTGCGGTAGCGTAGCCCTCTGCAATACACAAAACCTCTGCGGGGTGACCAATGATGAAGTAGCACCCGCGTGTCCGACCGTCTCGAAGAAATAACTTCTTTCCGCTGGCGTTGATGAACTGGAGGCTATGAAGCAACGATCCTTCCCAGAGCGGCACGAGAATTTGGCCACGATAGTGCCTCACTCCGTGCGCCGAAACACCTTTGGTTCGAAGGTACGGGTGATCGTTGGAGGCCAGCGCTGCAGATGCCCAAATCGTGTCCGCACGATGCCGCGCTCTTTCTCTGGAGTGGACTTCGAGAGCCTCTCGCTCTAGTCGGGCCAGCTCAACTTGAGCGCGAAAGCTTGCTTCCTCTGCCGCTGATAAAGCGCGATCGAACCGAGCTCTCCAAGATTCCGAAATGCCTTCCCGCCAACTCCCGAAAGCACCCCCCGGTACGTCGCTCTGATAGTAAACGTACCAACCAGCGTCGTCGTACCTCGTCCCGTTCGCTGAGAAACGATGAAGCTTGCCATCCGGCTGAATCACTTCCGGGGGGTTCAAACCGACGCGTGCTATGGCGTCTCGAAACTGTTCGACGAATCTATCCATTCGGACCTCCCCCGGCGGCCCGACGAGTGTAAGCGATTCGCTCAGTCAGCCAGTGCTGAACCTCAGCTTCGATCCAACCAACGGCACGAGAACCGAGGCTGATTGGCTTTGGAAAACTGCCTTCAGCCACGCGTGCGTAAATGGTCGAGCGAGAGAGGCCAGTAGCCACTCGAACCGCGGGAAGTCTAAGTATTACGTGGGTCATAACAAACGCTCCTAAGGTCTCTTTGGACCTGACCAACGTAGGAGCGGTGATCGTGCGACGCACAAGCTCGAAAGCGCGTCGCAAATGTCAGTTGTTAGCCGCCTTTGCGACGCGGCGGCGACCCGGATGTGCGTCTATGCTTCAGGCCTGCCTTCCGTGACCTTTCCGGAACGAGCAATGACGCGAGGGTTTGGCCGGAACGAGAGGGGCGACCGCCCTTTTGAGACTCATAACCAAACGCCGCATCGATCCGGTGAGCCACTTCCTCCGACGCCGGTGGTGATTTCGAGGGATTCTCCGCGATGCTATCGACGATCTTCTGGAGCATCTCAATTTTTGGATTTTGCCAATCGAGTTTGAGGCGCGACCCCTCGGCCGCGTCCGGCTGCGGAAATTCTTTTGGCAGCGACCAACCCTTTACCCGAGCAAACTTCGCGAACTCCTCTATTCGCACGGTCGAATTGTCGAGCTGGGAGCAGCGTTCATGCACCGGAATCGAGCCATCAGGTGCCAAATTCCGAAGTGCGATGACATACCGCTCGGTGAAAGTGTTCACGATGTCGGCTTTTGCATGGTCGTCAAGCTTCCGGCGCTCGAACTCTGCAAGCGCCCAGCCCATATCCGCAAAGAGCGGTTCGAGACCAACGGAGAGCGCGACGAGCTCACGGAGCGGAAAGACAGGTATCTCCCGAACCATTCGCCAATGCACGTTATAGACGTGTTCGGGGTACATCCCCGCGACGCCCGTGAGAAAGCGAGTATGGTTCTCCGCCTCTGACATAGAACAGCCCGCCCCTTCCTTCTCTTGAGAATCGGTCACTTGTTGCGCTTGGATGCCCACGCGCCAGAGAAGCAACGAAAGACTCTCCTGCTCAGCCACTAACGAGCGAAGACTACCTTCAGCCCGCGCCCGGCAATTCAGACACACACACCGCCCCATCATACCCGCCCCCCGCACACATCCCTGGATGCCAAAACATCTTACCGTATCACTACGGTATATGTGGAGCCCGGGCTGGTACAGTGGGTTGTTATCGATTCTCGCTTGTAGATAAAACAAGGCTCCGCAGCGTCCCGGATAAGGCTACCGGAGCGCCGAATTAGGGTTACGAACTTTTCCCCGTCTGTGTGAGGACCTTCGTCATCGGTGGACGCATACGGGCGGCCTGAACACCGCGTATACGTCGCGGTCAGCGGTTGTCTTGCATACCCCCCTGGGGGTATGTTAATATCGTGTTGATGAAGGCTCTCGCCCCCCTTTTTTTCACCATTCCATTGCTCCTTTCCTTTGATGCAGAGGCCCATCCTGTTTCGTTTAAGGGCGGAACCGCGGTGATGTCGTTCGCCACGCCGGACTGGCAGGACTTGGAGGTATTCCACTCATTCGCACCTGATCAGGCAGCGGGGGCGCGGGTCCTACGACTTGACGGCGACAAGGACGGTCGGCCGATCAATCGGCGAGTGTTCGGAGCCCAATACAACAAACTGCTCAAGCGCTGGTGGTGGGAAGATGCCCAAGCAAATGTTTATCTCGGCGGTGGAGTCGGTATAGCCGATGGACGGCGCGTGTCCGGAGATCCGGTGGCTATCGGCCTATTTCAAGCTGACTATGAGACGCAACGAGTCTACACCGCGGTAAAGCTTGACCTCTTCGAATCAGCGGATTTCACACATCTGAGTGGGACTGTCGATTTGGGCGCTGCACCGTACGCCGCGAATTACGAGGAGCTCGCCCCGTGGCTCATCATTCGCTTCTCGGAGATGACCGGAATGGACGAGGAACCCGACATTACCCCGATGTTCCGTCTCATTTACAAACAACTCTTCTTCGAAAGCGGCGTGAGCTTGGACGGTGAGCCACGCTTGACAGTCATGGTTCATTTTTAGGAGGTACGACGTGAAAGATATACTGCTCGCATTTGCTTTAGTTCCATTTCTCATTCTGCCCGCTCGCGCGGAGACCCTCGAAATTAAGGTTCTTGGAATGGTGTGCGCGTTTTGTGCCCAAGGCATTGAGAAACACTTTCGAGCTGAGCAGGCTGTCGCGGACGTAATGGTGGATCTGCACCGAAAGCTTGTGGCGGTTACTCTTAAACCCGAGGCGAAGTTCGATGACGCTGCCGCCGTACGCATCATCGAGGATGCTGGCTACAAGACGGCAAGCCTTGAACATACCAATCGCGCGCTCGACGTTATCCGCGCAGAAGGTAAGAAGTAGGTGGATGCTTGGAAAACCAGCAAGTTTGTCTCCTTCGCCGCTCTCTTTGCCAGCGGGGCCACGCTCCTATGCTGCGCGCTTCCGGCGCTTTTCGTTGTCCTCGGCGCAGGGGCCGCGTGGGCGGGATTGATGGGAAATTTTCCGGGCCTGATTGGGTTATCCGAACACAAGGGCGTCACCTTTTCAGCCGCCGCTGTTCTGCTGACTGTCGCCGGTGCTCTGATATGGCACGCCCGGTCGATGCCGTGTCCGGCTGATGTTGTGTTGGCCGCCGCGTGCACCGGAACCAGAGGTTGGTCCCAGTTGGTCTATCTGATTGCAGTTAGCTTTTTACTGATTGGAGGGTTCTTCGCATATGCCGCGCCGTACTTCTTCTAAGAACGCTGGCAAGTGCTCGTCCGAGCAGGCCGCCCAGCCAATTCCGCGCCATTCCGATATGTCTCCGCGATTGAAGCGCGCTATGGGACAAATACAGGGTATCGAGCGCATGATTGACGAAGGCCGCTGGTGCCCGGATATCGTAACTCAATTACGCGCGGTCCAGGCAGCGCTGCGCGCTGTTGAAACGACGATCCTCGATCGATATCTCGAAGGCTGCGTCATTAAGATTGCCACTCGCGGCGATGAGCAAGCTAAGCGTGCGGTAATCGCGGAGCTGTCTGACCTCGTAAGGCGAAATCCGCGGTAACTTTGGTGAGTGGCAATGGGCGTCGCTGCTCACGAGTTTGATTGACGTGGATGACATCTAGGCTTAGGAGTGAGTGCGTGAGGAAACTTCGCCGCTACAAATATCTCTCAGTATTCTTTTTGCCGGTGTTTGTCTCCGCCGTGATGTTCTGCGGGTGCTCGGCGGCTTTCGCATCACAGACTTTACCGTCAAAGCACCATTGTTGCCCTGATGAACAAGGCGACGAACCGATTGAGCGTCAGCACCAAGACGGCTGTGCTCATTGCGGTCAGCTGCGGCTGTTGCATCCCGAGAGCGTAAAGCTTCCTTCAGCGCACATCGTTTTTGACACTCCGAGCTTTATTTCGGCCGAAGTCATTGCCTCGATTGGGCTCGACGGCGGAACCGCACAACTCTTCGTCCCTATCGAGAGACCGCCACTCAACCGCCGTGCCCTTCACGTCTTGAAACGCGCTTATCTCCTTTAGACACCTTCGTTGGATCTGCTGCGTGCCGCT
>JADYYL010000326.1 GCA_020853655.1 Deltaproteobacteria bacterium | reverse complement strand
TAGAACGATTCGCCTGTGTAGTGGTCAAATCGGACGTTGAGTCGCTCGTAGGTCGTTCGGAAATACTCGAGCGAGATGTCGAGGCACCACTGCCAGAAATCGCGCGCGTAGGGGACATTGTTTTCGAGGTCGAGGAAGTATTTCCTCGCCATCTCGTTGACGCTCCCTTCGTCGCTCTCCTTCCCTTCTTTTTCCTGCTCGGCCTTGAGCGTCGTCGCTTGAATGTATCGGTCGACGAGTCCGGCAACGCTGTCGGTCTCCGGCTTCCCCCACAACTTGCATCCGGCCCAGACGAATCCGAACTGCGTGCCCCAGTCGCCGAGGTGATTGATCGAGATGACGTTGTAACCACGGTGGCGCAAGACGCGGTCGAGAGAGTTTCCGATCAACGTCGTTCGAAGGTGCCCGACGTGGAACGGCTTGGCGATGTTTGGGCTGCTGTACTCAACGATGATCGTTTGCGCATGGCGATCCTCGACACCGTGGCGTTCCTGCTTCGTTGAAATCTCCGTCAGCACGCCGGTCGCATAGCGCGCGCGATGAAAACGAAAATTGAGAAAAGGACCAGTCTCCGTCGCGGACTCAACTTCGGGGGGGAGCTGCAGCTTCTCGCGGAGTGTCTTGGCGCACACAGGCGGTGCGGTCTTCCAGGTGCGTGCGAGTTGAAAGCACGGGAACGCGAGATCTCCGTGGTCAGAGCTCTTCGGTGCTTCAAGTAACGAGAAGCACTCTTCAACCGGGACTTCCGTTGCGTCGGCGATCGCCGTTGCAATCTTTTTTCGTATCTCCTCTTTCATGTATCCGCAGCTCTTCGTCGGGTATTGCGATGGTTCCGTGTAGCAAACGAGATATATAGGAGAGTTTTCCACTTGAGCAATTTTCGGTTTTCACGCTCCGCCGTCAGCGAAGAGCCGATGAAGTTGCCATCCTTCGATCGATTCAGACCGAATTCGCGGTGACAACCAAAAAATCTTGCGATAATACTCACTTGCGTTTGGCGCATCTTCGGACCAAGGAAGAAAGCAGAGAGACGTATCTTTCGCGGCGCGCGGCGGCGTGGAGGTGCGTTTTCATCGGCTTTCTCCGTTGAGACTTTATCCGTATGGGGCGTTGTGGGATGTAGCGGGGCCGTCGGTGACGGACTGTTCTTAGTTTTCAGAGTTCTTAGACTTAAGCGATCGAGCGTCGGGCTCGTCACGTTCATGGATAGAATGCGAATGTCGAGTTTGTTCGCTCACGGGCACTGCGGGTTGACGACTGTTCTCTTGGCTTCTCGCCTCTTTGTGGGAGTTGTCCAGTGAGCTCGAAACCTCCAGCTAACGATTCTCAGCAGCGGGAGCACGCGCGGTCGATGCGTCGTGTCGTCAGCCTCCTCGCATTGTTCTGCGGCGTTGTCGTCGCCGTCTGCGCTCAGATTCCTCATCCACAGAACGCGGGGGCGCAGAATCAAGCGCCGGCTGGGTCCTCTGCTGGCGCTCCGGCAGGCGCAGAGGCTGTTCCCACCCCAACGCTTCCACCCGTTCCGCACGAAACGCTCATCTCCGGTGTCTGGAGAGAGGGGAAGGCCGTCTTTTCGGACGTCGAGCTGCTGGACATCTTCACGCCGTATGCTCGGGGCTACAAACCTGAACAGCCGATCAAGTTCAATCACCGAATTCACGTCGAGAAGAACCACATGGAGTGCCAATATTGCCACTCCAGCGTCTCGAAATCGTCAGTCGCCTCGATCCCGTCCACAGAGCTTTGCATGGGTTGCCATAAGCTGGTGAGAACGGACCGCCCCGACATTAAGATCCTCAAGGACCACTTCGACAAGCAGAAGCCTGTCGAGTGGGAGCCGGTCAATAATCTTCCCGAGCACGCGCATTTCAACCATGAACGCCACGTCAAGGGTGGTGTCGGTTGCCAGAGCTGTCACGGACTCGTGCAGAAAATGGACGTGGTTGAGAAAGTTTCTTCGTTGAAGATGGGCTTCTGTGTGAGCTGCCACCGAGATCGCGGTGTGACGATTGATTGCGCAGCTTGTCATTACTAAGCAAACACTTGCTTGAGAATTTAAGGCACTGGGATGCAGGAGAAGACGAAATTTAGCCGACGCGAGTTTCTGAAAGTTCTCGGCGCGACGACGAGCGCTGCGGCTGTCGGTTGTTCGCAAGAGCTCCCCGAAAAGATGGCGGGATATGTTTCTCCGCCGAATGAAGTCATTCCGGGGATCGCGGTTTGGTATGCGGGTAGCTGCGGCGAATGCAGCGCCGGCTGTGGCGTGCTTGTGCGAACTCGCGAAGGGCGAGCTGTGAAGCTCGAAGGAAATCCGCACCACCCGGTTAACCGCGGGGGTCTCTGCGCTCTCGGGCAGGCCTCGATCCAAGCTCATTACGACCCGGATCGGATCCGTGAGCCACTGAAGCGCGAGCTGAAGGCGAGTTTTGTGCCGACGGAATGGAAGTCCTCGATCGAGGCGGTCGCCGCGGCGGTCAAGGATTGCCCGCCGGATAAGGAGATCTTGTTTATCTCCGAGCCGCTTTCTGGCAGCGCCGTTGCGCTGGTGGAAGAGTTGAAGAAGGCCGCTCCGCGACTGACTCATGTCGAGTACGAACTGCTCTCTCGCGACGCGATCGACCTCGCCGCGACAGCAGTGTACGGCAACGGTGTGACAACCCACTTCGATTTTTCGAAGGCCGATGTCATTGCCAGTTTCGGCGCTGATTTCCTCGAGTCTTGGATCTCGCCGGTTGAGTTCTCCCGTCAATGGGCAGAGCGCCGAAAGCCGGATAGTGCCGGGGGCATGAGCTACTACGTGCACTTCGAGCCACGTCTTTCGCTCACCGCAGCGAATGCCGACCGGTTCGTGAAGACGAACGCCGGCTCTGAACTGTTCTACCTCGCAGCGCTGCTCCGCGCGGTGTCAGGAATGCGTTCCGCCTCAGGTGCGGTCACTTCTGCGCTCGGCTCGCTTGACCTCAGCGACGCCAATCTTAAGAAGCTCGGCGTGTCGATGTCCGTGGTCAACGATGTCGCGAAGCGACTCGTGAGCGCCGGGACTTCGCTCGTTGTTGCAGGCGGATCTTCGCTCTCCGGAGATGAAGGCGTTACTGCGGCCACGCTCGCTTTGCTCATCAACGAGACCCTCGGGAACGTTGGGAAGAGCGTGGTTCTGCGTGAGAGTTCGAAGCGAGCAGCGAGTGGTCACGCTGCGCTCGCCGAGATTGCTCAAGCGGTCGCGACGGACTCGCGCAAGCTTGCGGTCATCATCACGACCGGCGCCAATCCTGTCTTCACCTCGCCAGCCGGAAGCCCGATTCGGGCAATGTATTCCAAGGCGGGTCTCGTCGTCGCGATCTCGACCCATATCGACGAAACGACGCAGTTCGCGACAGTGGTACTGCCCCGAAGCACGTCGTTCGAAAGTTGGTCCGATGCGGAACCCGCGCCGGGCGTTTGGAACTTGAATCAGCCCTCGATGCAGCCGATTTATGCGACGCAGGGCCTTGGCGATACGATCCTCGCGATTCTCCTTCAGATGGGGAAGACCTACGGAACGCAGGATGCGCCGGTTCGAAGCTTCCACGATTTCATGCGTGCCCAGTGGAAGACGCGCACTGGCGCGAACGGCAATTTCGAAGCGCAGTGGCTGAAATATGTCGAACGTGGCGGAAGCTGGGACAAGCCCGTCACGACGTCTGTCGCTCGGTCCGCCACCGGGAATGTTGCATTGCCAGCCCCGAAGCCTCGCGTTGATGGCGAGTTGAAGTTTCTCGCTTTTGCGACCCTCGTCGGCGATTCGCGCGGAGCGAATCGGGCTTGGTTGCAAGAGCTTCCAGATCCGATCGCGAACGCGGTGTGGGGAAGCTGGGTTGAGATGTCTCCGAAGACGGCAGCGCACTACAACGTCAAGACGGGCGATATCGTCCAGACTCGGACGGCGAACGGAGCCGTTGGTGCTCCGGTGATCGTCTCGAAGTATGTCGCCGATAACGTTCTTGCCGTTCCGATTGGGCAGGGTCACGAGGCATACGGTCGCTACGCGCAAGGTGTCGGCGCCAATCCGATCGCGATTCTCGATCCGACGACGACAAGCGGCGGCCTATCATTTGTGAGTACGGTTGCTGCCGACGGTGGCGTGCGACGTGTCTCCTCCTCTGAGCGGTTGGTCCAGACCTTTGGATCGGACACGCAAGAAAAGCGCGGCATTATCCGTACCGTTGGGCTCTCCACGCTGGCGCATGCAGCGGCCGGACACCATGTGGCGGACGCGCATCTCGCGGAGAGCGCATTTGAAGATCACGGCAAGTCTTCGCACGGAGCGGCTTCATCCGGACACGGAGAAGAGAAGCACGCGGCGAAACATCATGATCCGATGGCGCTCGGCCCTCAGCCCGAGCCCCCGCAGATGTATAAGCAGATGAATCACCCCATGTACCGTTGGGGGATGACGATCGACCTCGCCGCCTGCACCGGATGTTCCGCGTGCGTGGTCGCGTGCTCGGCGGAGAACAACGTCCCGATTGTCGGGAAGGATCTCGTCAGCCGTGGTCGCGAGATGTGGTGGATTCGTGTCGAGCGATACTTCGACGGTCCGGAAGAGGCGCCGGTCGAAGGCTTCCTCCCGATGTTCTGCCAACACTGCGCGAATGCGCCGTGCGAGCCAGTGTGTCCGGTCTTCGCGACCTATCACAACGAAGAAGGGCTCAACACGATGGTGTACAACCGTTGTGTGGGAACTCGTTACTGCTCCAATAACTGTAGCTATAAGGTTCGCCGCTTCAACTGGTTCCACTACAAGTGGCCGGAGCCGCTGACCTGGCAGCTCAATCCTGATGTCACGGTTCGTGAAGTTGGGATCATGGAGAAGTGCTCGTTCTGTAATCATCGGATTATCGAGGCGAAGAACAACGCCAAGAACGAAGGCCGTGAGGTTCGAGACGGGGAGATTGCGACAGCGTGCTCAGCCACCTGTCCGACGAAGGCGATCACGTTCGGAAATCTCCTCGATCACGATTCCGAAGTATACAAGCTTTCGCAAAACGCTCGCGCGTATAAGGTGTTGGACCAATACATCAATACGCAGCCGGCGGTGAGCTACTTGGCTCGAGTGCGAAACGATCAGAAGACGACGGGAGCCTGAACGCAGCCGTTCGGCGCTCGGCGATAGAAAGATTATCCCGGTGAGGGAAGAGCGAATTACTTGAGGTAGGCAGGGGAATGGAAGAAGCCAAATCAGATCTGACATTCGAGGAGGTCGACAGGACGATCCTGAAGACGCTCGAGCCGCCAACGATCGCTTGGTATATCCTTCTCTTGACCACGGGCTCGGCGCTCCTCATCGGCGCGTTCTCGTGGCGTTCGCAGATCATCAACGGGATCGGGCTCTCGGGGAAAAACCACCCGATCTCCTGGGCCGTCTATATTACCGACTTCGTGTTTTGGGTCGGTATCGCGCACTCCGGAACGCTCATCAGCGCTGTGCTTTTCCTTTTCCGCGCGAAGTGGCGCGTGCCGATTTATCGTCTCTCTGAGGCGATGACCGTTTTTGCTGTTGCCACCGCGGGACTCTTTCCACTGATCCACTTGGGTCGCCCGTGGAACTTCTACTGGCTTCTGCCTTATCCGAATCAGCGCTACCTCTGGGTCAACTTCCGCTCGCCGCTCCTTTGGGACGTTTTCGCGGTAAGCACCTACCTGACGATTAGCGTGCTGTTCTTCATTATCGGATTGATCCCTGATATCGCAGCGGCTCGCGACCGATCGACCGGCTTCCGGAAGTTCCTCTATTCTGTCACCTCCGTCGGGTGGAGAGGCTCTGATAATCAGTGGCGCCACTATATGGCGGCTTATGCGTTCTTTGCCGCATTTGCGACCCCGCTTGTGCTTTCCGTGCACTCGGTCGTGTCATGGGACTTCGCGATGTCTATTGTTCCGGGCTGGCACACCACCATCTTCCCACCGTACTTCGTAGCCGGCGCGATCTTCTCCGGGCTTGCGATGGTGATCACCATCGGAATTCCGACCCGAAAGATCTTCGGCCTCGAGAAGATTTTGACCCTGTGGCACTTCGAGAAGATGGCGCAGCTCATCATGTTTACCTCCGGTATCGTGACGCTCGCCTATGCCACCGAGTTCTTCATCGCCTGGTACAGCCAGAACCCGTTTGAGATGTCGCAGTTCTATTACCGTGCGTTTGGTGAGCTGAAGTGGTTCTTCTGGGGCATGGTGTTCTGTAACTGCGTTGCGCCGCTCGTGCTCTGGATTCGTCCGCTTCGCACGCATCTCCCAACGCTTTTCGTCCTCTCGATCTTCATCAATATCGGGATGTGGCTGGAGCGCTTCAACATCATTGTGCAGTCGCTTGCGCATGAATACATGCCGGCTGCGTGGGGAACCTACTATTTCACTTGGACAGAGCTGGGGATCACTCTCGGTTCGTTCGGTTGGTTTTTCACCCTGTTCTGCGTGTTCATCAAGTTCTTCCCGTCGGTGTCGCTGACGGAGGTGAAGGAGACTTTAGAAATGCCGCGTCGACATGCTGAAGAGCATTAAGCGCCGTTCGTGAAGTGGTCTGACGCGCTTCCCGCCACGGAGCGTGCCTGAGGGTGAGAGAGAAGTTCGGGTGTTTGTCAGAGTGCTATTGAGTTCGAGCGGCTGAGGCAGAAGAGTTCGAGAAATTGAGTTTATGTCGAAGAATCACGTCGTCATCGCGCATTACAAATATTTGGACGACATCGTCGCGGCGATCGCGGCGATGAAGGCGCGTGGGGTAAAGGACTTCCGAACGTTTTCCCCGTTCCCGAGTCACGAGCTGGAGGAGGCGGTGTATGCGGACGCACCACGAAGCCCGGTTCGGTTCTTTACGCTTATCGGCGCACTCACTGGATGTCTTGCCGCTGTGCTGATGACCTCCTTCATGTCCGTCGACTATCCACTGCGGGTCAGTGCTAAGCCGCTGCTTTCATATCCTGCCTTCTCGGTCATCATGTTTGAATGCACCGTGCTTTTCGGCGGTATCGTGACTCTCTTGGCGATGTTTCACTTTAGTCGGATTCCGAACGTCGCGTTTTGGGCGGATTACCGGCCGAATTTTAGCGAGGGCACGTTTGGGCTTACAGTTCGTGCGACAGAAGGGGATGCGAAAGCGATCCAAGCGGAGCTTGAGAAAAGCGGTGCGCAGCGGGTGGAGGTTGAATATGTCCGGTAGTTTCGCCCGCCGTTCACTGATCTGTCTCTCTCTTGTCGCTGCTTTTTCAGCCACGCCAGCCGCTGCGCTTCCGTGGGACATCGACATGTATCGCCAGCAGTCGTTTCAGGCGAACGAGATGGCTCGTGCGCCTGCAAAGGGAACGGTGCCTGCTGGGTCAACGCCGTGGACGATGACCACTGAGCAAGCGCAAGAGACCTTGCAGAATCCAGTTCCGTTCTCGGCAGCTTCGGTTGTGAGAGGGCAACGAACCTGGGCCATCAATTGCCGCACCTGTCATGGACTGACGGGAGTAGGAAATGGTCCAGTGGGGCCGCTCATGGCAGTGCCGAATATCCTGACGGATGCCTATCAGCAGTCCACCGATGGAAGGGTGTATGGCATCTTGATGAACGGCGGGTCGAACATGCCCCGTTACGGCTTCAAACTTTCCGAGCATGAGCGCTGGGATGTCATAAACTATGTGCGCTTTTTACAGGGCCGAGACGCAGACGGTGTCGAGCGCCCCAAATAGAGATTGATCTTCAGAACGGTCGGTAACGAGAGTCTATGTCGCACGGAGCTTTTCCAGTTACTTTGAAGGATGTGCCTGCCATCGTCACGGCGCATCCGCCCCGACTTTCGGGACTCTCGAAGGCATTTCTGCTCATCTTGATGGGCGTGGGTGCTGTCGGGTTGATACTCGGATTGTTGAAGGATCCGACCCGGACTTGGACTGTCGTCCACGTGAACTTTATTTATTGGTTGATCCTTTCTGCCGCGTCGACCGGCTTCGCTGCCGTCTTCCAGATCTGTAACGCGCAGTGGGTTCGTCCGTTGCGTCGGATCTTCGAATCTCCGAGCGACTTTTTGTTCGTGTTGTTCGTGCCGTTTTTGCTGATCTATCTGTTCGGTCACGAGCACGTGTTCTCTCATCATCACGGCATCGAGGGTGGGAAGGGGATGTGGCTCGGAAAGAACTTCATGTTCATCCGGGACGCGGTGGTGTTGATCCTCTTCATCGTCGTGGCACGAAAGGTCATCTTCCTCTCCATGCGCCAAGATATCGGTGCCATCCGGAGTGGTCTGACGGGCGTCTCGAAGGATGCTCTTCTCCGCTGGCAAGGTGCGCAATACGATAAGTATGTTGCTGGCTGGTCGAGCGATGCGAAGGGAGAGCTTCGGCAGGCGCAGAATCGGCGAGGATTTCTCGCTCCGGTCGTGGTGATCTTCTACGCGGTTGCGTTCTCGTTCATCGCATTTGACCTGGTCATGTCGGTCGACCCACACTGGATCTCGACGCTCTTTGGCGCGTTCATCTTCATGTCCGGTGTCTACGTCGCCGTTGCCTGGAACTCGATGGGGATTGGGTTTGCGCGCGAACTTCATCCGCTGTTCCGAGCAAAGATCCAACGCACCACTCTGCACGATCTTGGAAAGCTGCTCTTCGGATTTGGCATCTTCTGGATGTACCTCGCTTGGTCACACTACCTGACGATCTGGTACGGAAACCTTCCTGAGGAGACCGGGTGGTTGATCCTGCGAACCCGTCTTGAACCTTGGCACACGATGGCGTGGTCGATCGTTTGTTGCTGCTTCATTTACCCGTTCCTCTTCGGCTTGAACCGCGACGGAAAGCAGGTGCCCCGATTGCTTTTCATCACCGGAACTGTGGTCGCAATCGGAATCTGGCTTCTCTGCTTCTTCTTGATCGTACCGACCCTTTCCCCGAACACGATCCCACTTGGGTTCTTGGAAGCGACGATCTCGGCGGGCTTTATGGGCGGCTTCCTCTTCTCCGCGGCGCGGTATCTTGAGCGAGTGCCTCTCATCCCGTTTGGCGATCTCTACCTCAAACAGTCGAAGCACTAACCGCTTCTCACGGTTGCTCACACGCTCCGTTTGAGAGGGCGTCGGTGATGCTGCGGGGTATCTTCAATTCATGGACTGCGTAGTCCGTTGCACCTGTTCACCGACCGCCGAGGACGGCCAGCAGCATCTCCCCGCACGACCTATTGCTGAATGGATCGCTCGGGATTTCTGATGGGCGAGCATTCCGGCAGAGCTTGCCCCGCGTCGATGGACTTCCGATTCTTGGTCAGATACGACTTGTAAGTAGCCAACCCCTCCGTATGAGGGGCGTCGATCCCCAACAGACGAGTCGGAGGGAGCAGTGACGACGAGCCTTTTTCAAGAGGTCATGGAGATCTTCTCTGAGTCGGTCATCAGAGAGATTGCTCGTGGACTTCGAGTTGATACGTCGACTCTCGCGGGAGCTCTTCCTGCAGCGATCGCTTCCGTCTTCAGCGCGATCTGCGCTCAGGGAAAGTCGACCGACCGAGCAGAGGGCATGCTCGATTCAATCCTTCAGGTCGCTGACGTCGTGGGATCACCGAGCGCGCTCCGCGAGAGCTTGAGCGGCGGGGTTTTTCACTCTCCAGCCAACACGTCGACCATCATTCTGCAACTCATCGGGCCCTATCGGGAGACACTCCCGAAGACGATCGCTCGGATGCTCAAGATCGAACCGAGCAAGGCTCCTCCACTCATTACGATCATCGTCGTTGCCGTGGCGACGGTACTCGGAAAGCGAGAGCGAGAGGAGAACATCGGCGCGGCCGGTGTCAGAGCCTTGCTCGTGAACGAGTCGCTCGGACTCGAGAAGTTTCTGCCGGCACCACCTGTCTCCGCGACACCAGGCGTGGGCTCTCCAACGACGGGAGCGAAGTCTCTGACAAATGCCCCACCGCCGAAGGCGCCAAAGGCACGCTCCGGCTTTGCATTTGGGCTTGCGACGATTGCTGCCGCATCTGGCGCCCTCTGGTTTTTGGAAGGCGAAGTTCTGACCACTCGTCCTGCGACCGAGCTTACGGCGCGCGCGGGGGACGGGGCTGGAGAGAGTCCGTTGCGGGAGAATCGCCCTGGCGAGAGCCTCGAAGTTGAGCAAGCGCGCGCGCGACTGGCGGATACTCTGGCCGTGTCGACGAAGCGCGGTGCGCGCGTGACCGTGCAGTTTCCGTCCGGCAACCGAGCGAGCTATTTCGAGGGAAGTGCCGAAGAGAAGCTCGCAAACTTTTTAGGGGAGACCACAAACGTGCTCGACCCGACTCTGAAGTTCCCCCTCGACTCGGTCGAGTTCGTCGACGAGAGTGGCGAGCCCACCAAGCTTTCGAATGCGCAGCTTCGGAATCTCGCGGAGGTGCTTTCGGAATTCGAACGAGTACGGTTTGTCATTGAAGGGCATACCTCTCCGCATGTACCGGCGGAGGCGAGTCTGACCCTCTCACTCGCGCGCGCAGCGGCCGTGAAACGCGCACTGAGCCGCCTCGGAATTTCCGAAGACCGTATGATCACCCGTGGATTCGGAAGCGAGCGCCCACGCTCTCCCGCCGCCCCCGACGACCGTGTCGAGTTGACCCTGTTGACGAAGTAGCCTCCCGCCTTACTCCCGCGGGAGTTTGGCGAGCATCACCCGCCCCGATGCTCGGAGGTAGAAAGGAGCCTGGTGTCTTGAGAATGATTGCGAGCT
>JADYYL010000325.1 GCA_020853655.1 Deltaproteobacteria bacterium | reverse complement strand
TTTCCACGTCGGTATTGGTTCCGACCCAGCGCGAGACGTTCTCATGAGCGTCGAGCACGGGATTCGCGCGGGTGAGAAAACGGCGATACGTTCCGTCCTTCCCGCGAATGGGAAACACCATCTCGAACGCATGCGCATTATCAACACATTCGATCCAACGCTTCATCACATCCGGGAGCGCTTCGGGTGCAACGACGGACTGCCCTCCCCATCCTTCCATCTCGGTGGTTGTGGTCCCGGTGTAAGTGTACCATTGGTCATTCAGCCAAATGACGCTGCCATCCGCGGCGGCTACCCATGCGAGATTGGAGGTCGAACTGGCAAGGAGTCTGAGCTGCTTCTCGCTTTCCTGCAGGTACCGGTTCAGCCGAGCGCGTTCAATTGACTCCCAACATCTGCTGGCGACGTGTTTCACGAGATCGATGTCTTCGGGGAGCCACTCGCGCACAGCATTCATGTGGACCGCCATCGCCGCGACGAATTTCTCTCCCTTTCGAATCGGGACGCAGATCACGGATCGGATGGCGGTCATCTCATAGGAGATGCGTTCATCGGCGGTGATTCGTTCATCGGCAAAGCTGTCGTAAACAACGTATGGTTCGCCGGCGCGCATCAGGCGAAGGCACTCGGCGCCAAACTGCCTGAAGGTGTACGAACCGACGATACTCTCGACGCCGTTGGTATAGTTCCCGGTGAGATCAAACGTATCCTCGTCCTCTGCCACTGTGGCATAGGCGCACCGATTCACACCGAGATATGTCCCGAGCAGCCGCGCGGAGGTCAGCGTGATCTCTTCTGGATCGACAAGAGGTCGAACGGCGTCGTCAAGAGAAACAAAGAAGCGATCACGCGCTAGCGCTCGGGAGCGATCGATAACGAGGGACGCAGTTCGCGCAAGCGTTCGCACCTCTTCTTGCTCTCGCTCGTTGGGCTGACGAGGATCGCGGTGGTAGATCGCAATCGTCCCAACGACGTGGTTATCCAGCGATAGAATGGGAGTCGCCCAGCAGGATCGCAAGCCATAGGACAGTGCAAGCTCGCGATCGTTCTCCCATATCGGATGAGTTGCTATGTCAGCAACGATGACGGGCTGCTTGCGATAGGCGGCGAAACCGCTCGAACCAGAACCCTCTCCAATGCTGCGATAATCCATCGCCTGAACAAATCCGGGTGGGAGGGTCGGTGCAGATCCACGTCTCAGATGAATTCCATCAACGTCAACGAGTTTGATCGAGACGATCGCTCCTGTGGAGACATCCTCGATAGTCCGAGCAAGGATATCGAGTACTGTCTCCAACGGTGCTCCGTCGAGCGCCCGGCGGAGTGCAAGCTTCTCGCCAAGAATCAATCGGGAGGCTCGTTGTTGATCGGTGAGGTCAACCGCGATGCCGAAAAGCTCGACCACCGCTCCAGCTTGATTGCGACGGGCCCGTCCCCGATTCTCCACCCAACGAGTAGATCCATCGGGCAATCGCACGCGATAGTGTGCGCAGAAGGGTTCGCCGGTCACTCGGGAATGTTCGATTGCGGCGATGACGATTGCCGCGTCCTCCGGATACATCCGTTCAAAGAACGCTTCCGGTCGCTCTTGCAGCGGTGTATCGGGGGGGAACCCGAACATCTTCGCGATCTGATCATCGGCGGAGACTACTCCGGTGTCATAGTCGAGTGACCACGTTCCGACCTGGGCAGCGCCGAGAAGACTTTTCCCGAACGCATCCTCTCCGCCGTCTCTCGGTAGGGGAGGTTCGTTCGGTGTTGGTCGGGTAGGCTTCATAGGCAGAGCGATCAATGGCCTGGTCGAGTCGTCCTCGGCACGATTGCCTTGAGTTCCGCTCACCAATCAGGAAATAGGGACGACATTACGCTGAGCTCGGGTTCGAATCCACGGGTAGTAGCATTTCTGAGAGATTTAACTCTGCGGCACGTCCTCCCGCAATCCAGGGACTAAGGGTGAGCCGCATGGATTCGAGGGCCAGGCTCGGGGTTGTTGTTCCGTGCCTCGACGGGCATTGTCTTCTTTTCTAAACTCTTCTCGGAATTTCGGCGATGTTGCCCGCTCGATTGTTTCAGTTTGCTTCTCTTGCCTTGTTTTTGATCCTGGCATCGTCTGCGGGGGAGGAACCGAGCTCGACGCCTGGCGCGAGCGGTCGCGCAATCTTCGTGAAGAATTGCTCCGTCTGTCACCGCGGTGGGGGAGAGGGAACCCGGCACGTTCCTCCATTGAACGGTTCGGAGTGGGTACAGGGAGACGACCGAACGTTAGCGCGGATACTCCTCCGCGGACTCGAGGGTCCTATCGACGTCGGAGGAAGGGAGTTCATTAGCCCTTTGAAGATGCCGGCGTTTTCACAGTTGTCCGACGAAGAGATCGCGACGGTGATCTCCTATGTCCGCTCCTTTCCGAAGAACGGTGGCGCACCTGTGGATGCGCGTATCGTGACCGCTGAGCGAAGCGCTCTGGTCGCCGAGCTCGGGTCGCACTATGCGGAGCGCCGCTGGACGGCCCCGGAACTCGTCGAACGGCGAACGAGAGACGCGTCACTTTTCCGACGGCTTCGAAGATTGATCTTTGGTTGAGCTTCGCACGATCGAGCGGTACGATGAATCTTCGTTTTGCTTTTTGATGATCTTCCCGCGCGGCTGCTCTCCAATCGAAGCATCGCTGCGTTGTGATGGTGATCCAGGACATCGAAAAAGGCCTATGCATCGTCGAGCGCTGAAGGTGTTCCGAAAGTCCGACCCCACCCTCGCGAAGTTCATCGCGAAGTGGGGCCCGTGCGGAATCGTTGCCAATCAAGAACTCACTCCATTCGCGTCGT